>JBGPAW010000026.1:0-17459 GCA_041480905.1 Phycisphaerae bacterium | reverse complement strand
TTCGTCTCCAACAACGGCAACCTGGAGGGCAGCGTGTCGTCCTTCACCCTTAACCCGGACCAAAGTCCGCACTTTGTCCACAAACTGGTCACGGGGACCCGACCGACCCTGAGCGACCCCTGTCCGGGCTGCAACGCCTACGAAATCTCGCTGACGCCGAACGGTCAGCACCTGGCCTTAGCCCACCCGGCGGGCGACCTGGACGGCCTGAGCATTGTCCGCGTCGCGGCCGACGCGACCCTGACCCTCGTGGTCCAACTGACCATACCCGTGGGTCAGGACGGTCCGTTGGACCTGCAATGGCTCGATGACGAATACCTCGCCGTGCTGCGGACCGGCCCCAACCCGGACCAGATCGCCGTGTACCGCTTCGACCCCGCGGTCCCCTCGCTGACCTTCCAGCACGCGGTCAGCGTGGGCACCAGTGGAGGCTACCTGGCCCTGCACCCCAGCGGGCAGTACCTGTACGCGAACAACTCCGCCACTCCCAAGCAAGTGTACGCCTTCGCGGTCGGCGCTGGTGGAGCGTTGACCCAGATCGACGCCGAGCTGTCCGGCACGCCCTTTCCGCTGGAAATGGCCGTCGGCCGCGACGGCACCAAGCTTTACGCCGGCGGCGGGATCAGCGGCACCGGGCACGACGTGGTCGGCATGACTATCGCCGGGGACGGCACGTTGACGATCATGACCGGCAGCCCCTTCTTCTCGCCCGGCAGCTCGCCCTCCAACCTCTTCGTCAGCGACGACAATGCGTATTGCATCGTCGGGCACGGCTCCGACGGAACGGTCCGCGTTCTGGCCATCAATCCGGCGACCGGAGCTCTCACCGACACGGGCAACAGCTTCGACGTGGGCATTCAGGGTTCGATCGGAGACGTGCGGGCGATGGGCGACCTGCTCATGGTCACCGACAACTTCGATGGTCCCACCGGCCTCTACTCCTTCACCATCGGCGCGGGCGGTACCCTGACCCCGAACGGGGCGTTGACGAGCACGACCGGCATCGCTCCACGCTCGCTCGCCACCTGGAGGCCGCTGGTGTTGGGCGACCTCGATCAGGACTACGACGTGGACCTCAGCGACTATGCCATCTTCGCCGACTGCATGGGCGGTCCCGAGGTAACCACCCCGCCACTCGACTGTTCGCCACCGGCCTTCGCGAAAGCAGACCTGGATACCGACGTGGACGTCGATCTGAGCGATTTCTCCGTGTTCCAAGCCGTCTTCGGCGGACGCTAGCCCATGTTCGTCAGTTTGGCGAGGGTGCCGAGGCCCGAATCAGCGTTTCCGGGGCCGGGAGAGGGGTTTGGGACGTTCCAACGGCAATTGTGTAATGATAAATTGCATGAATTATTTTCGCTTTTTTCGGTTGACTCAGCAGGGGAAAGGGGGATAATGGCGTGCAGTTGCGTAGTTGCAAGAACGATCCCCAGCACGCCGGAGGCCTCAGCCCTGTTCCCCCGCGTCGCCACCGTCAAACAAGGCAACGCCACCTATCGCTATCTTCAGATCGTCGAGGCCTACCGCGACAACGGTCGGCCCAAGCAACGCCTCGTCGCCACCCTCGGCCGGCTCGATCAACTGGGCCCCAAGCTGGACGACCTCGTCGCCGCGTTGAGTCGCTATGGCCCAAGCCGCTTCCTGCGGGCCTCCGACATCACCTGCCGGCAGGCAGGTCCCCGGCGCAGCGCCCTGGCACACGAACCCACCCTACAGCGACGGTTGCGTGGCGGTTGGGACCCACTTATTCTGACGGGATAACGCGCACCTTCCAGGGGCGCGAGCGCAGGAACCCGCCGTGGACGACGCCTATCTCGAATCCAGGGGCATCCGGGTCGTCGGGGCCCGGCAGCACAACCTTAAGAACATCACCGTCGAGATCCCGCGGAACCGCCTGACGGTCATCACCGGGCTGAGCGGTTCGGGCAAGAGCAGCCTGGCCTTTGACACCATCTATGCCGAGGGACAGCGCAAGTACGTCGAGTCGCTGTCGGCCTACGCCCGGCAGTTCCTCGAACAAATGCAAAAGCCGGACGTGGACCGCATCGACGGACTCAGCCCTACGATTGCCATCGAGCAGCGATCGGCCAGCACCAATCCACGCTCCACGGTGGCCACTACGACGGAGATTTACGACTACCTGCGCGTGTTGTTCGCCCGGGTGGGGCAGCCGGTCTGTCGAGCCTGCCGCCGCCCGATCGTGCGACACAACACGGCCCAGATCGTGGACGCCGTGCTGGACCTGCCGCCGGGGCGGCGGTTTCTAGTCCTCGCCCCGTTGGTGCGGGAGCGGAAGGGCGACCACGCCGACGTCCTTAAGCACATCGTCAAGCAGGGGTTGGTGCGCGTGCGGGTCGACGGCGCCGTTCACCATGTCGACACCCTGGCACCGCTCGACAAGGCCCGCAAACACACCCTCGAAGCCGTGGTGGACCGCCTCACCGTCAAGCCCCAGATGGCCACGCGGCTGGCCGACAGCATCGATCTGGCCATGAGCCTTTCGGATGGCAGCGTCATCATCGCGCTCCAGGAGGAGAACGGCCCGGGCAGCGACCACTACTTCAGCGCCCAGTTCGCCTGCCCGCAGCACCCGGAGACGGCCATTCCCGAGCTGTCGCCCGGCCTGTTCAGCTTCAACTCGCCGCACGGTTTCTGTCCGGCGTGCAACGGTCTGGGCACGGTGCTGGAATTCGACGCCGAGCTGATCGTTCCCGATCCGGAGCTGCCGCTGGCCGGCGGAGCCATTGCCGCCTGGCGGCAGAGCGGCCAACGACTCAACGAGGTCTACGCCCGCACCATCCGGGAGTTCTGCGAGGCGTTCGGGGTGCCGCCCGAAGTTCCGTTCCGCAACATCCCCGACCGGCTGGTTAAGGTCCTGCTGCACGGCACAACCCGGGCGGAGGAAAAAGAATACGGCCGCCATTTTGAGGGGGTGCTGCCCAACCTGAAACGCCGCTGGACCTCCACCGAGTCCGAGTCGGTCAAGCAGCGTCTGCACGCCTACCTCAGCGAAGCCCCATGCACCGTCTGTGGCGGCGCGCGGCTGCGGCCCGAAGCCCTGCACGTGTTGGTCGACGACCAAAGCATCGCCGACCTGTGCCGCATGGACATCGCCAACGCCCATCGTTTCTTCGCCGCGCTCCGCCTGGAGGGCGAGCGGGGCGTGATCGCCGAGCAACTGGTCCGCGAGATCGGCGAGCGGCTCAAGTTCATGTGCGACGTGGGTGTCGGGTATCTGTCACTCGACCGCGGCAGCGCCACGCTCTCCGGCGGCGAGGCCCAGCGCATCCGCCTGGCCACCCAGATCGGCAGCGGACTGGTGGGGGTGTGCTACGTGCTCGACGAACCGACCATCGGGCTGCACCAGCGCGACACCAAGCGCCTGGTGGCCGCCCTGCGGCACCTCACCCACATCGGCAACACCGTGCTGGTGGTGGAGCACGACGAGGAGACCATCGCCGCCGCCGACCACGTGATCGACATCGGTCCCGGAGCAGGCGAACACGGCGGGCACGTCGTGGCCCAGGGCACCCTGCCGGAGGTGCTGGCGTGTGAAGCGTCCATCACAGCCAAGTACCTCACCGGGCGTTACACCATTCCCGTGCCGGAGGAGCGCCGCTCGATCGACCCCGAGCAGTACGTGGAAATCCGCGGGGCGCGGGAGAACAACCTGAAGGGCCTCGACGTGCGCTTTCCGCTGGGGTGCTTCGTGTGTGTCACCGGGGTGAGCGGCAGCGGCAAGAGCACGCTGGTTTCGCAAATCCTGCTGCGCGCCTTATGGCGGCGGATCAACCGCACCGGCCCGAAACCCGGCGCCTTCGACCGCATCGTCGGCGCCTCGCGGGTCGAGCGCGTCATCGAGATCGACCAGTCCCCCATTGGCCGGACCCCGCGGAGCAACCCGGCCACTTACGTCGGCGTCTTCGACCTGATCCGCCAGCTCTACGCCAAGACGCGCGAAGCCAAGATTCGCGGGTACGGGCCGAGCCGCTTCAGCTTCAACGTCAAGGGCGGGCGGTGCGAGGACTGCCAGGGGCAGGGGGTCAAGCGCATCGAGATGCACTTTCTGCCCGACGTGTACACGGTGTGCGGGACCTGCAAGGGCACGCGCTACAGCCGCGAGACCCTCGAGGTGCGCTACCGCGGGCGGACCATCGCCGACGTGCTGGACATGCGCGTCGAAGAAGCGGCGGAGTTTTTTCAGAACATCGCCAAGATCAAGCACCTGCTGCACGCGCTCCTCGACGTGGGGCTGGGCTATGTCAAGCTCGGTCAGTCCTCCACGACGCTCTCGGGCGGGGAGGCCCAGCGGGTCAAGTTGGCCGCGGAGCTGGGCAAGCCGACCGGCGGGCCCTTGACACGGGGCGTCAAGGGCGGGCACACGATGTATATCCTCGATGAGCCGACCACCGGGCTGCACTTCGCGGACATCCATAAGCTGCTTAACGTTTTGAATTGCCTGGTGGCCAAGGGGCATTCCATGGTGGTCATCGAGCACAACCTGGAGGTCATCAAGGTGGCGGACTGGGTCATTGACCTGGGTCCGGAGGGCGGGGAAGCCGGCGGGTGCGTGGTGGCCGAAGGTCCGCCGGAGGCGATCGCCGCCTACCCCGAAAGCCACACCGGCCGCTACCTCCAGGCCCGGCTGGTTGGTGCCCCGCTGCCGCCGCACGCATGACCCATTACAGGTTACGGAAACGGCTAAATGTCGAAAGCCGATACCTTGTACTCAGCGTTCCGGCGATAAGTCCGATGATTGGCCATCACGTCTCCGCATACATTGGACCAATCGCTTTGGCCGCCCGGTCGGGGTCGCTCACGCTCAGCACCAGGGCGGAGGAAGCGCCCTCGGCGTTGCTGCCGTAGACGTAGTTGATGTTCACGCCGGCCCGGGCCAGCTTGACCGCGAGGCGTTCCAGCTCGCCGGGCCGGTTGGCGACCTTCAGCAGCAACACCCGCTGAGTGCAGAAGTTGAAGCGCCCCTTGCGGAGCGCCGCCTTCGCCGCGGCGGCGGGGGTGGCGATCAGCCGCACCCAACAGCACTCGGCGCTGTCCGCGACCGAAATCGCGTCGATGTTGACCTTGGCCCGGGCCAGCACGCCACAGAGTTTGGCCAACGTTCCCGGCTGGTTGTCCAGCCCCACACAGAACTGGGTTGCCTTTGCCATGATTCGGCTCCTGTCTTGAACCTATTTTTCCGGGGCGCCCGGCACGCGATTACAATCGACCCTGCCGCCCGAGTCAATGGGTAGAGGGATCCTGGGCTTGCCCATCCTGCTAACCGGGGGTATAAAGGAGGGACGAATTGGGGGGCGTAGCTCAATTGGGAGAGCGTCGCGTTCGCAATGCGAAGGTCAGGGGTTCGAATCCCCTCGCCTCCAGTTCAGACCTTCAAGCTTCCCCGGCGTGCCTTGTGTCCGGACCGTTTCCAGGGCATGATACCGCCCCATGAGCCAGCTCTTTGGGAAGAAGTCGTTGCAGGTGTTGCTTGACGAGATGGCGGGCGAGAACCGCCTACGCCGTATTCTCGGCCCGGTCCAGCTCACCAGCCTGGGCGTCGGCTGCATCATCGGCACCGGCATCTTCGTCCTCACCGGTCAGGCGGCGCACGACAAGTGCGGGCCGGCCCTCATCCTGTCGTTCGCACTCTCCGGCCTGGCCTGCGTCTTCGCAGCACTATGCTACGCGGAATTCGCCTCGCTCATCCCGGTGGCGGGATCGGCGTACACCTACGCGTATGCGACACTCGGCGAACTGTTGGCCTGGGTCATCGGTTGGGACTTGGTGTTGGAGTACGGCGTGGCCTCGGCTACCGTCGCGCATGGTTGGTCGCAGTACTTCCAGAACCTCATCAGCATTTTCGGGTGGCACCTGCCCAAGGCCCTGACCTTGGCCCCGTTTGACTTCGATCCGAGCACCGGGCTCCTGATCCGCACGGGGACGATCTTCGACGTCACCGCGGTGGTGATCACCGCGATCATCACGGCGATCCTGGTGAAGGGCATCCGCGAGAGCGCCACCCTCAACGCCGCCATGGTGATCACCAAGGTGGTCATTGTGCTGTTTGTGATTGCGGTGGGGGTCTTCTACGTCGATCCACAGAATTGGCACCCCTTTGCACCATACGGTTACACCGGCGTCAGTTTCTTCGGGCATACCGTGCTGGGCCAGACCGGAAAGGCGGGCGAGCCGCTGGGTATGTTTGCCGGAGCGGCGATCATTTTCTTCGCGTATATCGGGTTTGACTCCGTGTCCACCCACGCCGAGGAGGCCCGCAACCCCCGACGTGACGTGCCCATCGGGATCATCGCCTCGCTGCTGATCTGTACCGTGTTGTACGGAGCCGTCGCGGCCGTGCTCACCGGCATGGTCCCGTATGGGCAACTCGACATCAACGCTCCGGTGTCCATGGCGTTTAAGCAGGTCGGGCTGACGTGGGCCCAGGGCATCATCGCCGTGGGCGCCATCACGGGCATCACCTCGGTGCTGCTGGTGCTGATGCTCAGTCAGCCGCGCGTACTCTTGGCGATGGCGCGCGACAAGCTGTTGCCGCCCAGCTTCTTCGGGGCCGTCCACCCGCGGTTCCGCACGCCGTGGAAATCGACCATTCTTACCGGCGTGTTCGTCGCCATCCTGGCGGCCCTGCTGCCCCTGCGCGTGCTGGCGGAGTTGGTGAACATCGGCACGTTGCTGGCGTTCACCATCGTCTGCGCCGCCGTGCTGATCATGCGCCGGACCCACCCCCACGCGGAACGACCGTTCCGCGCACCCCTCGTCCCGTTCGTTCCCATCATGGGCATCTTGATGTGCCTGCTGCTGATGTTCTCCCTGCCTTGGCACAATTGGGTGCGGCTGGGCGTGTGGCTGCTGGCCGGGTTCGTGATCTACCTCGCCTATGGCCGGCGACACAGTGCGTTGAATCCGCGCGCAGCGCAGCCCGCCGCGGCACGCGAGGTCTTCGTCGCCCCAGCACCTGACCCCGATCCGTAATACTGGACCGCGCTTCCTCCCCCGACGGCAAGCGCGTAGGGTGCGTTCTGGCGCAGTATGGGTTTAGCGGGGGTGGCATGGGTCTGCCTGTGTCTGGCAGCTCCAATGCTGCCGGGCATAGGCAGACCCGTGAGGAGTGCCGTTCGTGCACGGGTCCGCCGAAGGCTCGCTACCAGCTCGTCTTTGACGGACCCCTGCCACCCTCGCTAAGGACGTTTTGGCGCACCCTTCTCCCTTACGCCGCTCCCTCACGGTCGCGGTTCGGATGAGGAGGGCCCCGTGGGATGCACTCCACTGGCCACGGGGGGAGTCGGCATCAGGGCTCGGCCGCCCGTCAGCATGGTGACATAGCTCGGCGAGAGGATGCCGCCGGACATGACCACCTTCACCGCCTCCTCCACGGACCAGTTGACCTCGACGATGTCGGACCGGCGCAAGATGAACACGAAACCCGTCGTCGGGTTGGGTGTGGTGGCGATGAACGCGGCACAGAGTTCCTCGCCCGTCTCGGCGTCCCGGAAGGTGTTAGTGATGAACGCGACCGATCGGGTGAGCTCGTTGGGAAAGGGCACCAGCGCGACGCGCTGAAACGCCTGGGGGTGATCCGAGGCAAACAGCCCGAAGATCTGTCTCAAGGCGCCGTAGATCGTCTTCACGAACGGCATCCGCGCCGCGATCTGGTCGACCAGCTCGAGCATCCGTCGCCCGATCACGTTCGCGGCAAACAGGCCGATCAGATACAGCAGGGCGAACGTGCACACCACGCAGAAGAGGGAGATGCCCCACTGGAGCATCGGCGGCAAGGCCTTGAGTCCTTCAGCGGTGAGTTGCTCGTGGGTGATGCCCCAGTACTCCAGAGCCCCGCGTCCCCACGGGCTCAGGAGGAGCACGTTGACCATCCAGAGCGACGCGTCCCGGAGCCAGCAGAACACGACCCAGACGAGCCAGATGGTAATGATGATCGGCAACGAGGTGAGCAAGCCGGCCGTTATCCGCGTACGAACCAGCGCCTTCAGCGTACCGAGCAGGCGGCTCGGGCGAGGGGAGTCTGAGGGGGATAAACGCTTACTCATGGATGGAAAGCCTCCTGCTGCCGGACTGCGGTTCTAAACTGGTGTGCCACACGTCGGCTCCGAGTCACGCGTCCCACGGAATCCCATACGGCTCCAGGTGTACGAGCACGTCCGCGATCCGCGCGTGTTTGTCCAGCAGGGCCGCCTTGACCTGATGCCCCACGCGGTGACCTTGCTCGACGGTGATGTGGGGGTCCACCTCCAGGTGCATGTCCACCAGGAACCGGCTGCCCATCTTGCGGGCGAAGAGTTTTTCCACCCCGCGGACCCCCTCCACCTGCACGGCGGTTTCGCGGACCGCCGCGAGGAAGGCGTCGTCGGGACTCACGTCCATCAGCTCGCCCGCCGCCACGCGCAGGAACCGCACCCCGTTGAAGGCGATCACCACACAGGCCACCAATGCGGCCCAGTCGTCCGCCGCGTAGTAGGCCGGGCCGCCGATCAAGGCCGTCGTGATGCCCACGGCTGCGGCCAGCGAAGTCAACGCATCGCTGCGGTGGTGCCAGGCATCCGAGCGGACTGCCGTGCTGCCGATCGCCGTGCCGATCCGGGTGACCCACCGGAACAACGTCTCTTTGATCGCCACCACCCCAAGCAGCACGGGCAGGGTGAAGGTGCTCGGACCTTGGTGTACGGTCAGCAACTCGCGTATCGACTGGAGGGCGATGCCCGTCGCCGCCGCCAGCAGCATGAAGGCCACCGCTAGCGCCGCCAGCGACTCGGCCTTGCCGTGGCCGTAGGGATGGCGGTCGTCCGCTGGTTTAGCGGCGACCGCCAGCCCGCCCCACACGATGGTCGAGCTGGCGATGTCCGCGAACGACTCCACCGCATCCGCGATCAAAGCTTGCGAGTGCCCCAGTAACCCTGCCGCTAGCTTGATCACCCCCAGTAGGGCGTTGACAGAAACGCCCACCAGCGCGGCCCGCATTCCCCGCGCGGAAGTTACCGGGTGTGCCGCAGGTTGAGCCGCCGGGCCGACCGGCTGGGAGGCTTGATAAGAGGGAGATGTGCTCATGCCTGAACCATCCGCGGGAGGTCCCACGTCGCCCCGCCGCCACCCGCCCGACCGCACGTTGCACCCGACGGCCTGTCGGCTGGGTGGCCCAGATCCTCCCGGACCTGGGGGATTGATTGTTCTACACACGGCGCCGTTGCTCTGGCGCGCACAACAACAACTTGTCCTGATCATTTCCCCAAGTCTAAAGACTTGGCCCACCCGCCCGGGTAAACTCCCAGCATGGCCAGGAAAGGCATGAAAGTCAAAGAGTTAGCCGGGGAACTCGGCGTCACCTCGCACACCATCGTGTCCCGTTGCCGGGCGACCGGCCTCCCGGTGCAGAACAGCCTGACGCGCCTGCCCCCCGAACTGGAGCGCACCGTGCGCGCGTGGTTCGCCGCCCCTCCCGAGGCCCCAGACGCGGCGAAACGGAACCCCACCAGCGCCTGAGCGGTGCGAGCCGCGGACTTGCGTCCGCGCGGTGCTCCGATCGCGTACCGACGCGGCCCAACGTTGCCAGACTTTGCACGGCGCCGCGGGCAGGGATAGGATCGGGTCCATGTGCGGTATCGCCGGGATTTGGGGAGACGTCCGCCCGGAACGTCTGCAAGCGATGGCGGACACCCTGCGGCATCGCGGACCCGACGACGAGGGCCTCTGGATAGACTCCCGGCAGGAGATCGGGCTGGCCAGTCGCCGACTGGCCATCATCGACCTCGACACCGGACGGCAGCCGATCGCCAATGAAGACGGCCGCGTCGTCACGGTCTTCAATGGGGAGATTTACAACTACCGCGAATTGCGCGCGGAACTGATCTCTCGCGGGCATGCGTTTCGCACACAAAGCGACACGGAAGTCATCGTGCACCTCTATGAGGACTACGGCGTCGAGGCCGTCGAGCACCTGCGCGGCATGTTCGCCATCGCCCTCTGGGACGCCGCCCAAGCACAACTGCTGCTGGTCCGCGATCGCGTCGGCAAAAAACCGCTGTACTACTCCGAAGCCGAGGGAGAGTTTGCCTTCGCCTCCGAGATCAAGGGCTTGGTGGCCGCCCGGGCGGCCGGTCTGGACCTCGACCCTCAAGCCCTGGGAGACTATCTGACCTGGATGGCCGTCCCCGCGCCGGCCACCATCTACCGGCAGATTCGCGCGGTCGAGCCGGCTGAAATCATCGTGGTGCGCGAGCGGCGCATCGCCCGCCGGAGAACTTACTGGCAGTTGCAGATGCTGCCTAAGGTGAGCACGAGCTTCCCCGAGGCGGTCGAGCAAGTGGACACCCTGCTGCGGGAAGCGGTGCGGCTACGCCTGCGCGCGGATGTGCCGGTCGGCGTGTTCCTGTCCGGCGGGATCGACAGCGGCCTCGTCACCGCGCTGGCGGCCGAGCAAGCGTCCGGCCGCCTCACCACCGTCACGGTGGGGTTCGAGGACGGTCCGTATGACGAGCGCCCCCTGGCCCGTCTGGTCGCGGAGCGCTATGCCACCGAGCATCACGAAGTGCTGGTCCAACCCGACGTCGCGGAGGTTCTGCCCAAGATCGCCGCGGCCTACGACCAGCCCTTTGCGGACTCCTCCGCGATTCCGACCTATTACGTTTCGCAGGCGGCTCGGGCCTTCGTGAAGGTGGTCTTGAATGGTGACGGCGGCGACGAGGTGTTTTGCGGATACCGGCGCTACCTGGCGGCCCGGATCAACGCCCGGCTGCGGATGCTGGACGGCCCGGCTTGGCGACCGCTGTGGAGAGCGGTGGGCGCCGTCCTGCCCGTGCCACGCGGTGCGCGCACCGGGTATGCCTTTGCCCATCGGCTGGTCCGCGGGATGGGTCTGGAGCTGCCCGCGCGCTATCTGGCGTGGAACGTGGACGGTTTCTCCGAGGGCGAGCTCCAAGCGCTGCTCAAACCGGACTGGTGGATGACGTACGCCGCCGGCGAGAAACCGCGCGGACCCTTGACACTGCGCGTCAAGGGGAGCCTGAAGTCCGCGGCTCGTTTCGCGTGGGAGCGCAGCGACCTCGGTTGGGTGGATCACATGCTCGCCACCGATTTCGCCACCACCCTGCCGAACGACCTGCTGGTTAAGATGGATATCGCCTCCATGGCTCATGGCCTCGAGACCCGTTCGCCGTTGCTCGACCACGTACTGATCGACACCGCGGCGCATTACTCGGAAGCGGTCAAATTGGGCGGGCGCCAAACCAAGCCGCTGCTCCGCGCCTTGGCCGAGCGGTATCTTCCCGAGCCGGTGCGGACCGCCCCAAAACGGGGTTTTGAGGTCCCGCTGGTACGGTGGTTGCGCGAAAACTTGCGGGAGATGCGCGACGATCTGCTGTTGTCGCGCACCGGTCTGGTCGCCGACCTGTGCGCTCGGTCTTCCCTCGAAGGCCTCCTTCGGGAAAAGACGGCCCTCGATCCTCGCCGCTGGAGCACGCAGGTGTGGATGCTCCTCATGCTCGCCCTGTGGGACCGGTACGTTCGCCCTGAGCAGAGCCACGAAGGCGGGCGTCTGGCCCCTAGCTCATCCATCCGCCGGTTTCCGCGCGGCGCGGCGCAGCAAGCGCGTCGCCCCAGCGGGTTACCCGGTGGTCCACGATCTCCGCCACCTGCTTGAGTTGCTCCATCAGCTTGACAAAACGCGCGGGCAACACCGCTTGCGGACCGTCGCACAGGGCCTGGTCCGGACAATTGTGGACTTCGATGATCAGCCCGGCAGCCCCCGCGGCCACCGCCGACAGGGCCAAAGCGGGCACCCAGTCGCGCTTGCCCGCCGCGTGCGAGGGATCGACGAACACCGGCAGGTGGCAACGCTCCTGCACGACCGGCACGGCCGACACGTCCAACGTAAAACGCGTCTCCTCGTTGAACGTGCGCATGCCCCGCTCGCAGAGCATCACGCGATGGTTGCCCTGGCTGAGCACGTATTCCGCCGACATCAGCCATTCGGTGATCGAGGCCGCCAACCCGCGTTTGATGAAGACCGGCTTGTCCGTCCTGCCCACCTCCAGCAGCAGGTTGAAGTTCTGCATGTTGCGGGCCCCGATCTGGAAGATGTCGGCGTACTCCGCCACGATCCCCACGTCCCGCGGATCGGTCACCTCGGTGATGGTGGGCATGTTCAGGGCTTCGCCGGCTTCCTTGAGCAGTTTCAGCCCTTCCAGGCCCATGCCTTGATAGGAATAAGGCGAGCTGCGCGGCTTGAAGGCCCCGCCGCGCAGGATGGAGGCCCCGGCCTCCTTCACCAGCCGCCCGATCTCGAACAGCATCTCCCGCCCCTCGATGGCGCATGGACCGGCGATGACGTTGACGTGCGGTCCGCCCACCCGAATGCCCTTGATGTCCAGGATGGTGTCGGCTTCGTGAAACTCGCGCGAGGCGAGCTTATAGGGCTGGGTGACGGCGATGACGCGGTCGACGCCGCGGAGTTGTTCGAGTTGCTGGATGACGGCCGGCGTCTTGCGCCCGGCGGCGCCGATCAGGGTGCGGAATTCGCCTCGCGACACGTTCGGCAACAGACCCAGTTCGCCGATGCGCTCGACGACGTGATCCACCTCCGCCTGGGCGGCGGTCGACTTCATCACCACGATCATGTCCATAACTTGTTATCTTATCTCGACCCCCCTCTGAACGGTAGTGCTGCGCGCGGGAAAACGCCTCGACCGGGTGGCCAAGACGCCGCCTGCTACTCGGACTGATAGAGTTCGTAATGGAGGGACCCCTCCACGAAGAGTCTGTCGATTTAATAGGTTTGCCACCCAACGAAAGAGATGCCAAGACTCGAATCCATGGTTTTTATTCTTGACAGGCGTTTCGTGGAGTCGGAAACGCATTAAATCGACAGACTCCGAAGGGCATGGCCGAGGCGACGCGGGCGTAGTCCGCGTCGGAGCGCTCCGCGGCGCATTCCTTCTCCCAATCGGTCAGGCTGACGTACCGGAAGATCATCAGCACGGTGTTCATCGGCCCGCTGAGACCGTGCAGCACTTCCGGGACGGCCCAGTGCTTCGATTGGCGATACTCCACGAACCGGCCCACGTTCTGGCAGAACTCGTGCAACCGCCCGTAGGCAATGGTGCCCTTGACCAACAGCGTTACCGCCATGCCTGGTACTCCGTTCTTGTCTACGATATTCGGGTGACGTACATTTGTAGGGGAGGTGCTCTATGCATCCGGCTCAAGTCCGTGACCATTTGAAGGTTCAACCGTTTCGCCCGATACGCGTGTACATCTCCGATGGTTCGTCCTACGAAGTCCGTCATCCGGAGATGGCCTTCGTGACCGCGACGCAGGTCATGATCGCTCTGGAGCTTTCCACCGACAACCTGCCCGACAAGGTCGTCTGTTGCGACCCGGTACACATCACCCGTATCGAACCCCTTGATGGTGTCAAAGTTTAGACCCACCGGGGGCAGATCGGCTCTTTGATCCGATCTATCGATCTTCAACGCTCGACTCCGGCCAAGCGAGCACCTTGCGGGCGACGGCGAAAGCGGCCTGGGGTCGGCCCAAACGCTGGGCATTGGCCTTCAGTTGGGCCAGACGCGGGGGATCGCGGAGCAGCTCCGTCAGCTTATAGGGCAGCGTAGCCACGTTGTTGATCTTGATGGCAGCGCCATTCTCCAGCAGGAAATCGCTGTTGCGGCTTTCCTGGCCCGGTACGGGGTTGACGATGGCCATGGCCGCGCCGCGGGCCAGGGCCTCCGAAGTGGTGAGACCGCCCGGCTTGGAAAGGACTACGTCCGCCAACAGCATCAGTTCGTCCATTTGGTCGGTGAAGCCCAGCACGTGGGTCCGTTAGCGGGTGGCGTCTACGCTGGTACGCTCATACAAAAAACCCTCGCGCATAGTTCCGGCATTCCAGCAAATCCCATGCACAAAGCGAGACGAAAACGATTGACAGCAGTAACTCTACGCTCAGGATCACGACACCCAGGTAGTGCTTTTTTCGGTGGCAGTGCCATCCCAGGAGAGGTAGGCTGACCACGGCAACCGTTACTATGAAGGCGGTGCTTACGAAGAAGAAACTCCCGGGGGCGAAGATGAAATTAGGCGTCATCTTGGTTTCCCAGAAGGCGATCGGCGATCCTGCGAGCTTGTTCAATTGAGCTTCCAGTGCACCTAAATAGGCCCCGTGGACGCCCATATTGCATAGAAGCATGAGCGCAATGATGCCTAGGAAAAACACGACTTGCCCGAGCCCGAATACGATAGTGATACGCGTACTATCCTTCAGTGTCTTCTTCTCCACAAGAACGCCCAGAATCCCGGCGACGGCAGTGAAGAACAATGAGGCCACAGTGACCATCGCGCTCTCGAACTCGATAATCTCGTCGCGTAGCTCTCCCCTTTCTTGAGCAATCAGCGTGGCCTTCTGATAGTCGTCGAGACCTATCTGAGCGCTTGACGTGGCGGGAATGGTAGGACCGGGCGTACCTTCGTGCGTCTCGCAAATGCCCGAGGACGGTATGGACCTGTTCGAAGCAAGGAAGCTGGTGAGTACGAAAACCCCTGGAAGAACATGTTTGGTAATCACGGATTCAACCCCTGAGCAGTAGGGCGGGTTCCACCCGCTGCCGTATTTCCGCTGGCAGAGCCCGCTCTGCTCAGCTCAGCTCAGCTTCACCATCACGCTCTTGAGCATCTTCTCCACGGCCTGTTGTGCATGAAACCCGACTGCGGCCTCAGGCGCGTCGAGCGCGTCAACCGCCCGGTTGAGCATCCATTCGCCCTCGGTGGCTTTGGCCGGCAGGATCCGGGCATGATCACGCGACTTGGTCATACACGCGTCCCTCTCGCGCCGCCTCATAGGAGACCGTGTTGGGCGTATCCCGCCACTCCTCGAAGACCCGGGTGCTGACAACGAGGATATCCACGGGCAATTGCAGGGGACGCAGCACCTCCTGCAGGCGCACTATTTCCGCGTAACGGTCTTCCACGCGAGGTTCTACCACGAGAATATCGAGATCGCTTTCCGGGTCGGCTTGCCCGCGCGCCTGCGAGCCGAACAGGATCACCCTGGAGCCCGGCGCGGCCTCGAGTAGCATCCTGGCCACCTTCTCGATGATTCTATGGTCAATCATGTGGACGCTACACGGGCATCGCGCACAAATCCGCGGCTTCGGTGAATTCGCCCTCGGTGATCTCGCGGAGCTTGGCCACGGTCATGTCCGGAGCGAGTCCCTTCAGAATCCTATCATCGCCGGCCTGTCTCTTGGTGCTTGGCAATCAGCTCACGGACGGCCGATACCAATTCTACAGGGACCTCGACCAGAGATTGGGTGTAATCCTCATACGCCGCCTCATCCTCGGCCACGGCCTCGTCCTCGGTCTGATGCTCGTAATGGTCGATGACCCGGCGGACCCTTTGCTCGTCCCAGCCTTCAGGAAATCGGTTTGGTTTCATTTTCGTCTCCGGCGCCATCGGCGTCTGTAGGCCGTCAGGGGCTTGCCCCTCAATCCATACGCGGTGATCACAAACATATTCCCCTGTTCCACCTCGGGGACGTAGATCACCCGCAAGTAGCGTCCCCCCCGTGTTCGCCCGAGGGCTACCCGTGTGCCCTCACGCCCGGGACGGTCCTCGCCCGGGCGAGCCAGCACCTCCTCGACTTCGTGCTCCAACACCCCATGAGCATGAACGTGTGGCTCGCCCGTCTCCGGATCCAGGTAGTAACGTACAGTCATCATGTTCGCCCGGGGGTTTATCCCGGGCATTCTCTCTCTATATGGGCATCTCGCACAGGTCCGCGGCTTCGGTGAATTCGCCCTCGGTGATCTCGCGAAGCTTGGCCACGGTCATCTCCGGGGCCAGTTCCTTGAGGATCATGCGGCCGTGGTCGAAGTCGAAGACGGCGTACTCGGTGATCAGCCGGTGCACGCAGCGCACCCCGGTCAGCGGCAGCGTACACTTCTTCAGCACCTTGGACTTGCCCGACTTGTCGGCGTGGGCCATCACGATGACCACCCGCTTGGCCGACGCCACCAGGTCCATCCCCCCGCCCATGCCCTTGACCAGCTTGCCCGGGATCATCCAGTTGGCCAGGTCGCCCTCCTGGGACACCTCCATGGCCCCCATGATGGTCAGGTCGATGTGCTCGCCGCGGATCATGCCGAACGAAGCGGCGCTGGAGAAATACGCCGACCCCGGCAGCTCGGTGATGGTCTGCTTGCCGGCGTTGATCAGGTCCGCATCCTCCTCGCCCTCGAAGGGGAACGGCCCGATGCCGAGCATGCCGTTCTCGCTCTCCAGCACGATGTTGATGCCCGGCGGAATGTGATTGGCCACCAGCGTGGGGATGCCGATGCCCAGGTTGACGTAATAGCCGTCCTTCAGCTCACGCGCCGCCCTTAGGACGATTCGTTCTCTGCTCGATACGTTTTTCATAGTTCGTACCCTCGAAGAGGTATTTGACGAAAATCCCGGGGGTGTGCACGCCGTCGGGGTCGATCGTCCCCACGGGCACCAGCTTCTCCACCTCGGCGATGGTGACGTCCGCCGCGGTGGCCATCATCGGGTTGAAGTTGCGCGCGGTCCGGCGGTAGACCAGGTTGCCGGCCGCGTCGCCGACGTGGGCCTTAATCAGGGCGACGTCGGCCCACAGCCCACGCTCCATGACGTAGGTCCGCCCCTCGAACTCGCGCAGCTCCTTACCTTCGGCCACCACCGTGCCCACGCCGGTGGGCGTGTAGAACGCGGGGATGCCCGCGCCGCCGGCCCGAATCCGCTCGGCCAACGTCCCCTGCGGCACCAGGTCGAGCTCCAACTCGCCGGAGAGGAACTGCCGCTCGAACTCGGCGTTCTCGCCCACGTAGCTGGAGATCATCTTCCTGATCTGCCGGGTCTTGAGCAGCACGCCCAGCCCGAAGTCGTCCACCCCGGCGTTGTTGGAGATGACCGTCAGCCCCTTGACGCCCAAGTCGCGCAGGGCCGCGATGAGGTTCTCGGGGATGCCGCACAACCCGAAGCCCCCGGCCATGAGCGTCATGCCGTCTCTGACCCCGGCCTTCTGCAAGGCCTCGCGGGCGTTTTTAACCACCTTACTCATGGAAGTCGTCCTCCCCGCTCCGCCGCAGGGCCGGCGGGGCGTTCTGGGGTCCCGCTTTGGGACCGAAACTGCCGTCACGAACATTGTGGTCCCAGCCGAGGGGTTCGTCAATCGTGGTATCCGCGATCCGGTGCCACGGTCGTGGGTAAAAATTCATGCAGCCAAGGAGCGTTGGGCCCGGACCCGATCCCACGCACCGCAGCGGATTGACCTGCCGGCGGCTTTTTTCAATAATGCGGGCCGCGGAACGGGATGAAGCGATTGTTATCTCCCGGCGGAGAGCAGTGATGATCAAAGCCAGCGACATTCGCAAAGGCCGCACCGTCATCTACGAAGGCACGCTGTACGTCTGCCACGAGTCGC
>JBGPAW010000025.1:0-18127 GCA_041480905.1 Phycisphaerae bacterium | reverse complement strand
GGGCTTCGGCGCGGCGACCGCCTTCATCAACGGCGTGGTGGCCCTCAAGTTCCTGCTCAACCTACTCCGCAGAGGGAAGCTGCACGGATTCGCCTACTACTGCTGGTTGGTGGCGCTGGTAACATTGGCGGTGGCGGACCGACTCCCGTCGCTGAACTGAGCACTCCCATGGCGGAAGCGATGCGCCGCCCCCGTCGGAGGCTTACACCGTCTCACCTTCGGATTATACCCGGTGTGCTTTGGGGAGCGGAAGCCTCATTTATCAGGGCCACAAATTCGTGGCTTGGTGCCTTGGTGGCCAATCATCGGGCCTAAGGCTGATGCGCGTGGGCGCGGGCCTGGGCCAGAACCTGGCGGATGGTCGGCAAGCGTTTTTCCTCGCCCGCGCGCTCGGCGTCGGCTTCGGCTCGTTCGAGATGGTCGACCGCCTCCTCGTAATGCTTCTGTTCCATCAGCAGCAGGCCGAGGTTGAAGTGGGCCATGTGGAACTCGGCTCGCCCCCGCAAAGCGTTCCGGTAACAGGCCTCCGCCCCCGTCACGCCGCCGGGAGCTTGTCCGTTTCTCATCATGTTGCCCAAATCGACGTTGGCTTCCGGGTAGAACTCATAGAGTTCGATCGCCTTGCGATAGTTGGTTTCCGCCGTCCGGTAGTGATCGACGGCTTCGCCGCGGAGTTGCGCGGCGGTTGCGGCGTTGCCCCGCCGTTCGGCCTCATCGGCCTGTGCCAGCAGGCTGTCGCACGGCCGTTTGTTGGCCTTGGCCAGGTTATAATAACCCATCCAATACCCCGGATTCCGCGCGATCATCGCCGACCAGAGCGACTCGCTGTCCTTCCAGTCGCGGCAGTAGGACCGGGTCATCAGGCCCAGCCCGACCACCACCGCGCCGCCCAGCACCAGCACCGCGATCCGCCGCACGGACCGGGCGGATGAGGTCTCACCCCCCCACACGCGGAGCACCCCCGCGCCGACCAACGCCACCCAGCCGACACACGAGAGATAGCTGTACCGGTCCGCCGCCATCTGCCCGCCGTGCTTGACCAGACCTACCACCGGCAGCAGCACGAGAACGTACGCGCTCCATGCAGCCAACAACCACGGCCGACGCCGACGAATCAGGATGAACACGCTGGTTAGCACTACGCACGCCACAGCCGCGCCGATGAACCACGGGTCGCTCCGGTCGAACGGCGTGGGACGCATGTAGTAGGGCGCGGGGTGGTACGGCACGAACGTCATGCTCACGTAGAACAACATGCAGAACGAGGCGACCAGCAGTTTCGTGGACGCCGGTTCGGGCGTGTAGGACTTGGTGGACCACGTCGCCTGGGCGGTTAAGGCGGCGGCCGCCAGCGTCAACAGGGCATAGGGCACCTTCTCCAGCAGCACGGGGAGGACCATGCTCGGTTTCCATCCGGCGGCACCAGCGAGACGCCGTAGGGGATAGAAATCCAGCACGAGCAACACGGCCACCAACGGGACGGCCAGGGCCTTGCACAACAGCGATAGCGCCAGACACGCCAGCGCCGCACCGTGCCAGCGTTTTCGTCCCGTTTGCCAGGCCAGCAGATAACACCACACCGCCGCCAAAGCGGGGACGATCGCCAGGATGTAGGGTTGCCCGGAGGCCCAGGCCGTCGTCTCCACGCGCAACGGATGGACGGCAAAGAGCAGGGCCGCCACCGTCGCCCCGATGCTCAGCCCGAGCGGCGAGCGGGCAGCCGTCTCCGCTGCCCCCAGGACGATCAAACGTCGCACGACGAAGAACGCCAGCACCGCCGCCACGCCGTGCAGCCCGATGCTGGCCAGGTGCATACCGCGGCTGAACTTCGCCAGATCGGCCCCGTCGAAGAGGCGATACTCGGCCGCCGTAGTCATCCAGGCGACTGGTTGCCAGACGCCCAGAAGTGTGGTAGTCCACATCCACCGCAGGTTCTCGGCCGAGAAGCTGCGGATGTAGGTGTTGAACATCAGGTTGTTCTCGTCGTCCCAGTAGAGGAACTCGTTGTCGGCGGCGGGGGAGAACGACAAGATCGTAGCCAGGATGATGATCGTCAGGCAGGCGGCTGTTGTCGCCCAGGACGCGGGGGGCGATAGCGCGGGCACGGCGACCTGGCCCGCCCTCGGCGTTCCTCGTGGGTCCGTCCGGCCGGACTGTCCGGGGTGGCGTTGGCCACCCTCGTGGGACCGCCTGCGCCGTGCCATGCGTCCATTGTGGTGCGGAGCGGTTGGCTCCGCAATACCGAAGGGTCCTCCCTGGATTACTCACCACCACATATTGCCTTATTATCTCACGGACAACGAGAAGATGGTTGGCACCTACGTCGACGTCCAGAAGCTTCTGGAGCGGGATCAGCGGAAAGACTGGTGGGTGGGCTACGGTCAGGCGAGCGGCGAGGGGTACACCGGTTTACCCAAAGAGCTTGCACGTGACGATCTTCATGACGTGACGGCCCAGCCGCTGCTGAACTACCTGGTGGCCCTCAGCTACCGCCGCAAAAGAATCGATTTTGGCAAGCTGGCCAACCTCAATGAGTTGTACGCCGATTTGCTGACCACCGTCTACGAGCGGGCCTACGAGAAGCGCCCGGTCAGCGACGCGGCCCGCGGGTGCCTGGAGCAGATGGAAGACGACAAGTGGCTGACCCGCCTCAGCGTTGACTACCCGTCGCGGCGCGTCTTTCGATTCTGGCAGCCGGGCGGCGGATTCGATCCCAACGTGTTCCGCGAGAAGACCGTGCCCGCCGTGATCGACTACATTCACGCGAACCCCGTCCGGCGGGGCCTCGTCGCGCAGCCGATCCATTGGGAGCGGTCGAGCGCGCGTTTCTGGGAGGCGTGGCCGAACGTACCCCTTCGTAGGGATGACCCGTTCGCCTGAGCATCCCCACTGCTCAAGAGCAGTGGCACACCGTCAGTGCCACCCGCCGCACTTCTTGTCACGAGATGGCTGTGGGGGCTCAAAACAGCTTGCTAGGCAACGCGACCCCTGCATTAGGCAAGAGGTTGCGAAGAATCTCCTCCGTCCAGGGTTCAGCCTCACTTCCTTGCGCCAGTTCCTTAAGCAGGTCACTCAGGGGCACGAACTTTCCGCTCAACGAGGTCCCTCGGCGCTCGAAGAACTCTGCACTGCTCAACGTGACGGCCACATCGTCAGTGGGAGCTCGCCACTCGAAGACGAGCGCAAGGTGCTTCGAGGTCTTTCCACCGGTGTCGCAATACACAGCACCCAGGAAACCCAACTCTTCAGGCTCGATGCTGAGTCGCAATTCTTCAGCCAATTCGCGTCTGACACAATGAAGGATTGGGTCGTGATTCGCGGCGTCTTCGCGACGCACGTGCCCCCCCGCCCAAATGACAAGCTTCTCGTGCAGCGGATTGCTAGAATCGCGCTCGCGTCGCCGTAGTCGGAGGACTTCTCCGCTCTTGTTTCGCACTATGACCACTGGAAGCGGCTGGACCGATTGCGTGTCAGACTCAACCTCTTCCCGCGGTCGAAAGGCGAGGGCTTTCTTACAAGTATCGAGTAGTGTTACCGCCTCGTCCCGCGCTAGGCAGGTGCGGCCCGCGAAGCTAGCGGCAACGGTTGGTTTCGGCAGATTGAGAACGTCCTCCGCTAGATGGCCTTCAACCAGCTGCAATACGAAATCGACAGCCGCTTCGCAGGTCTTCTGTGGACCTTTCGTCTGCGGAGCAGACGTATTGATGGTGTGAATCCGAAACATGTCTTTCAGCCTCTCAGCACATTCCTTGGCAGTTTCTAACATTCGGTCAAGCACATCCCTGTTCATGATTGATCCCGCGCCCTCGACTGGGAGGTGCCCCTGTTCGCGGGAAAGAGCGTCAGTCGGGGAGGCGAGCATAAGAACTACGCCGGTGATACGGCTGCGCCACTCTTCGACGAGCAGAAATTTCTCGGCAACATCCCGATCCGCTGTTGTGATCCGGGATAGTTTGTCCATCAATGTAAGCCAGCACACCGAGTCAAAGATTCCACGGTCGAGAATCAGAATGTCCGGATCGTCAGCTCTCGGCGGGTCTTGAGTGTACTCCAGCAACTGTGCAAGCGTGGTCGAGGCCGTCCAGATGTTGAAGGTAGCATGGCGCTTGTCTCGGATAGGACAGACCGATGCTCTTTCAACAACGACCTTGACGCTGAAGCCACAACGTTTCAAAAAACTGTAGATTGTATTCACCGCTGTGGTCTTGCCAGCTTTTGGCAACCCGGCGAACTCGACTACGATAGGTCGTCGAGCCTGATCTTTGAACCTCGCCGACGCGGTCTCTGCTCTTTGTTGTAGGGTCGATTTCAAAGCACACGCTCCCGACTCTGTAAGCTTGGATGTCTACGCCCCAATCGTCGCGCTGGCCGTCTCGCTCCACGGCCCTTTCTCGCCGGTCGTGCTGACCCAGTGCAGCATATAATGCACCAGCTTGCCGCCGTCGCTGCCGGGATAGTCGTGCGCGTAGGGCACCCGCGTTTCGACGGCGAGAAACCCCAGTTCGCTGGGATCGGCCGGCGGGGGCGACCTTGACCCACACTTCGGCGCCCATCACGCCCGCGTTTCTGATAGCTACATTGTCCGCTGCCGGGCCGGGCTGTCAACAGGTTCGAGGCGCTACTTCGGCACCAGGTGCCGGGGCGGTCAAGGCGGGTCGAGTCCGGGAAAGTCCACACGCCGGGGCTGCAAACGCGGTTGGCGGCGGGCAGCGGACGGGTGCCGGAGGTCGGGGGACCAGCGGCGGAGGGCAGTAAGCTATCGTGGTACCGCCTCAAGGCTGAAAGCCTTGCACAGGTCCATCGCACGCCATGATTCCTGCCACAATTCCTGGCCGCACCCCCCGCCCGGCGCCAAACTTGTTTCACGTGAAACAGCACACGCGGAACAACGGAACAAAGCCGCTCCTTGCACCCCGCTTTTGCTCCGCGAGCTCTGCGGCCTCGGCGGTGAATCTTCCGGGTTGCGATTCGGTCCGCACGGCGGACCCTACAGGCCGTATTCGCCCCAGCGGCGGGTTACCAGGTCCGTGATGTCCGTGGTCATTTCGATCTCGGCGGGCCAGTCGCGGATGGGACCTTCGCCGGGGATCTTGCGGGTGGCGTCGATGCCCATCTTCGCCCCGCTGCCGTGGTAGGGCGAGGCGTGGTCCAGGATGTCGATGGGGCCGTCCACGACCATCGTGTCGCGGCGCGGGTCCCAGTTGGCCCCGAGGTGAAAGAGCACGTCGTGCTCGTCGTGCACCTTGACGTGCTCGTCCACCACTATGATTAACTTGGTGAACATCATCTGCCCGGCCCCCCAGATGGCGGCCATGACCTTGCGGGCCTGCATGGGGTATTCCTTGCGGATCTTGACGAACGCACAGTTGTGGAACGCCCCGTACATGGGCAGCGAATAGTCGATCACGTCCGGCACGATCATCCGCAAGAGCGGCAGGAAGATGCGCTCGGTGGCCTTACCCAGGTAGTAATCCTCCTGCGGCGGCTTGCCGACGATGGTGCTGAGGTAGATCGGGTCGCGGCGGTGGGTGATCGCCGTCACGCGGAACTTAGGATAATAGTCGGCGAGCGAATAGAATCCCGTATGGTCGCCGAACGGCCCTTCGCGCAGCTTCTCTTTCGGATCGACCAGGCCCTCGATGACGATCTCCGCGTTGGCCGGCACGTCCAGGTCGATGGTCTTGCACTTGACCAGCTCGATGCCCGAGCCGTGGAGGAAGCCGGCGAAGAGCAACTCGCTCACGTCGTGCGGCAGCGGACAGGTGGCCGCGTAGGGCAGCACCGACTCGCCGCCGAACACGATGGCCAACGGCATGGGTTGGCCGCGGGCGGCGTATTTGCGGAAGTTGGCGGCCCCGTCGTGGTGCATGTGCCAGTGGACCGCCATCACCTTCGGCTCGAAGAGTTGGATGCGGTACACGCCGATGTTCTTGACGCCGGTGTCCGGATCGACCGTGTAAACGCCGGCGAAGGTGATGTACCGGCCGCCATCCTCCGGCCAACACTGCATGATGGGCAGATCGAGCAGGTTAGCGTCGTCGGTGTGGACGACCTGCTGGCAGATGCCGGTCTTGACCGTCTTGGGCCCGAAGCCGACCAGCCGCACCAGGTCCGGCAGCTTCTTCATTTTCTCGAAGAGCGTGGTGGGCATTTCGGGCTTGACGAGCTGCTGGACGCGCTCGGCCAACGCTTCGAAACTCTCGCAACCCAAGGCCATGCGCATGCGCTGGTAGCTGCCGTAGAGGTTGATGGCCAGGGGGATGGAGGAGCCCTTGACGTTCTCGAAGAGCAGACCGTGACCGCCCCGGCAGCCGTGGGCCGGATCGGTGGGCGGCGGCGGGGCGTCGCCCGCCGCAGGCAACTTGCTCACCCGGTCGGTGATCTCCGTGATTTCAAGCACGGAGTCCACCGGCGTGGTGATGCGTTTGAGCTGCCCGGCCTGCTCGAGGGCTCGAATGAACGATTGCAGGTCAGGGTACGCCAAGGTCGATCACTCCGCAGGCCAGCCGGGCAGAATTATACCCGTGGTTGGCGCGGCTATTTCTTTTTTGAGGCTCTCTTCTCTTGGGCCATCTTGGCTTTGGGGGCCGTGGAGGGCGGTTTGGCGGCCCTTTTTGGGGTCGCAGGCGGTTTGGGGGCCACCTTGCCGCGCGCGGTTTTTCGGAGGGAAGGTTTCAGCGGTTTCGGTTTGAGCTTAGGCTTCGGGACGGGGGCCTTGGCGGTGACGGCTTTCGCCGGTTTCCTGGTGGGTTTGGGGGCAGCCAGCCGCCGAGCGGCCTTCTCCTCTCGGGCGAAGCGGGCGGCCAAGGGATCCGGGGGGACCTTGGCCTCAATCGGATAGATGTCCACGCCCGGATAATAACCCTCGGCTTGGAGGCGTTCGAGTTGGGCCTCGACTTCGTCCCGCTCGACGGCCTTGAGCAGCGTTACGGTTAAGCCGTTGACATATCCGGCGATCTTCCACTTGAACGCGGGCGGTTCTTTGACGCTATAGTTTCTCCTCGGGGGCGACGGAACCACGGGGTTGGGGTTGACTTCAGAAGCGTTCACTGGGCACCTGATTGTGGAGACCGGACCACCCCGGAGTGATCCTCACGAAACCAAACGGCGAACCTTCCACTCGCGCCCGGGCGGCGGCCACCGCGACCATCCGACGGCTACACTCCCCCACCCCCCCCGCGGCCGATGATGGCCAAGTCCCGCACGAAGTCCAGAACAAAATACAACGTGCTGGCCCCGGTGACCAGTACCACCACCGTAATGCCGACGGTGACGAAAGCAGTCCCGCGGATCACCGCATCCTGCTTCATGGTGGCGATGATGTGGGGCCGGGCCAAGATGAACATGGACACCAATACCGCGGCAATGGTCGGCCAAATCGAGATGGAATGGACGTAGCTGTATATCCATACCGCCGGTGCGACACGGCGGGCCTTGCCGAACTCGTTGCCGGCCTCGCCCTCCCCGGCATAATGATGGAGATGGTGTCCGCGCACCCAACAGACCCCATCCCGGTCGATCCAGCCGTTTTTCGCATCGCCGCCGATGTACCAGTACATGACCGTGTAACTGACGAAGTTGGCCAGTCCCAAGAAGATGATCCAAATCAGCAAACGGTTGCGGGTAACGCGAGTCAAAGCGATCCCTCGCCAGCACGCCGGGGGCGGATCAGGAACCGGTCGGAGCGATGACGCCCTCGAACGGAGACGAAGCGGAGGCATAGCGCTTGCGTGGAATCCTACCGGCCAGATAAGCCAGACGCCCCGCCTCAATGGCGTGGCCCATGGCCCGGGCCATCAGGACCGGGTCCCGGGCCCCGGCGATTCCGGTGTTGAGCAAGACGCCGTCAGCCCCCAACTCCATAGCCACGGTGACATCCGAGGCCGTCCCGACCCCGGCATCCACGATCACGGGATAGTCGGGGTCGTTCTCTTTGAGATACTCCAGACACAGGCGGATGTTGCCGGCGTTCCAGATCCCCTGCCCGCTGCCAATCGGGGAGCCGGCGGGCATCACGCTGGCGGCGCCGGCCTCCTTGAGCCGTTTCGCAAGAATCGGGTCGTCGTTGGTGTAGACCAAGGTGCAGAAACCGAGTTTGACCAGCGTCTCCGTGGCTTCGAGCGTCCCGAGCGGCTCGGGCAGCAGAGTCTTCTTGTCCGCGAGGACCTCCAGCTTGACCCAGGCGGCGCCCCGGTGCCCCAGCCCCTCCAGCAGGTCGCGGCTGAGACGGGCCGATCGTACCGCATCGGCGGCGTTGAAACAACCCGCCGTGTTGGGCAACACGGTGTAGCGCTTGAGGTCGAGGTGGTCGAGAATGCTTTGCGGCTTGGCGGCGCCTTGGGGGGAGAGCACGTCGCGCCGGACGGCCACGGTGACCACTTCGCAGCCGGAAGCCGCGAGGGCCTCGGCCATAAGCTCGTAGGTCGCGTACTTACCGGTCCCGACGAACAGCCGGGAGCGCAGCTCGAAGGGTCCCACTCGGTACCGATCGGCCATCATCATCCACCTCCCACGAAGGTCACGATCTCGAGGTGATCGCCTTCGGCGAGGGTGGTGGCGTCGTAGCGTTCGCGGGAGACCAACCCGCCGTTGAGCTCGACCGCCACGCGCTGGGGGACGATCTCTCGGGCACGCAGCAAATCTCCCAGCGTCACAAGGGTTCCGATGTCTTCCGGTAGGCCGTTGATCACCGCCTGCATGGACCACCCCCCATCCAGAAAGATTCATTATAGGGGTGGTACCAAAGGTCAGCAACGCGCCCGCCGTGACGTGTCCTGGCCGTCGCGGACGGAGGGGTGCGCGCGACCAAGGCGGGAGCCCGAAGCGACTCCGCAGGCAAGCGACCTGCCGGCCGGCAGGCGAGCCCGAGCGTCACGACGGCGGCTCAACGGCCGAGGTACCCGGCGGATCGAGAGTAGCCTATGCCGGAAACCGTATGGTGAGGCCGTCTGAATAAAAAGCCCAATTGGGGGTCACCCTACTCTCCGGGGTCGAGGATGGACATGAAGGCCTCCTGCGGGATGCTGACGTTGCCGACCTGCTTCATGCGCTTCTTGCCCTCTTTTTGCTTTTCGAGCAGCTTGCGCTTACGCGTGATGTCACCGCCGTAGCACTTAGCGGTCACGTCCTTGCGGAAGGCCTTGATCGTCTCGCGGGCGACGATTTTGCTGCCGACGGCGGCCTGGAGGGGAATCTCGAACTGGTGACGGGCGATCTCCTTCTTGAGCCGCAGGAGGAGGCGGCGCCCGCGGTGCACGGCCTTGTCACGGTGCACGATGACCGAGAGCGCGTCCACGGGAACGCCGTTGACCAGGATGTCGAGCTTGACCAGGTCGTCCGGGCGATAGCCGACCAGCTCGTAGTCCATGGTGCCGTAGCCGCGGGTGACGCTCTTGAGCTTGTCGTAGAAGTCGTAGATGACCTCGCTGAGCGGGAAGTCGAACGTGAGCATCACGCGGGTCGGCGATAGATACTCGGTCCGCTTCTGCACGCCGCGGCGGTCGAGCGACAACTGCATGATCGCCCCGATGCAATCGGCCGGGACGATCACGCGGGCCTGGATCATCGGCTCGCCGATCTGCTCGACGTGGGACATGTCGGGCAGCTCGCTGGGGGATTCGATGCGCTGGACCGTGCCATCGCGGAGCTTCACCTCGAACGTGACCGTCGGAGCGGTCTGGACGAGGTTGACGGCGCTCTCGCGCTCGAGGCGCTCCTGGATGATCTTCATGTGCAGCAAGCCGAGGAACCCGCAACGGAACCCGATGCCCATGGCGTCGGATGAGACCGTTTCGAACGTGAACGAGCAGTCGTTGAGCCAGAGCTTTTCCATGGCCTCGCGCAGCTCGGAGGTCTCGGTGCCCGGGCCGGGGTAGAAATCGCAAAAGACCATCTGCTGGGGCGGTTGGTAACCGTGGAGCGGCTCGGCCGCCCGGCGCGAACTGAGCGTGATGGTGTCGCCGATGTTCACGTCGGCGATGGTCTTGATGCCGGCCAGCACGTAGCCTACGTCGCCGGCCTCGAGGACTTCCAGCGGGGTCATTTTCGGTCGGCACTGCCCAACCTCGGTGACGATGTAGGTGCTGCCGACGCCCATTAGGTCGATCTTGTCGCCGCGTTTGACGGCGCCATCGACTACGCGAACGTGGCAAATCACGCCGCGGTGCGGGTCGGCCTTGGCGTCGTAGATCAGGGCCCGCAGCGGCGACGCGGAGTCGCCCGCCGGCGGCGGAATGCGCTCGATCACCGCGTCGAGCAGCTCCTTGACTCCGGCCCCCGTCTTGCCGGAGGTGAACAGCGCCTCCTCTGCCGGCAGGCCCAGCGCTTGCTCAAGTTCGAGCGCCGTGTCTTCCGGCGAAGCCCCGGGCAGGTCGATCTTGTTGATCACCGGGATAATGTCGATGCCGGCGTTGGCGGCCAGGTAGGCGTTGGCGACGGTCTGGGCTTGCACGCCTTGGGAGGCATCCACGAGCAGCACCACGCCCTCGCAGGCGGCCATCGCCCGGGACACTTCGTAGTGGAAGTCAACGTGTCCGGGGGTGTCGATGAGATTGAGCGTGTAATCCCGGCCCCGGTACTTCCAGAGGATGGTGGCCCGGTTGGCCTTGATGGTGATGCCCATCTCGCGTTCGAGGTCCATGTCGTCGAGCATCTGCTCGCGGAGTTCGCGTTTGGGGACGGCCCCGGTGATCTCGAGCAGGCGGTCGGCCAGCGTGCTCTTGCCGTGGTCGATGTGGGCGATGATGCCGAAATTGCGTATCAGGTTACGGTCGTACATAAGTTCACTTCACACGATCAGGACCCCGAGTGCGGCATTATAGTACCCGCGGGAGGATTTGCGAACCGCCCGCGTCCGTGGCGTGCCGTCGGGTCGCCGCGCCTTCGGACGAGCGTTGCCGGCGACGCGCGCTTGCGTTTGAAGCACGCGCACGAGTAGGATATAGGAGTCGCACACGCGGTGGAGTCGCCGATGAGGAAGTACGAACAGCGCCTTGATCGAAACGCGGTCTCCGTCGGAAGCTTCGACGATGACGATGCGCGTCGCTATTGGCGCAGCCGCACGCCCGCGGAACGCCTGGCGGCGCTGGAATTTCTCCGACAGGTCATGTATGGCTACGATCCGGCTACCGAGCGACTTCAAAGAGTTCTTGAAGTTGCTGAACATCGGAGCACGTTGAGTACCTGGTGATGACCGCCTTACTCTGGGCTTGGCGAAGGCGGTGCGCTCTTGGCCCGCCGGCCTCTCGTCGCTTATGCTGCACGTTCATACCAGCACACGGGAGAACACGAGGCACGTGAACAAACGCAAGGTTCGCATGGGGCGGCTGGTATTGCGGCGCGACGCCGACCGGTCTTTCGATCTCGCGTTCTGGCGGCGGATCGGTGCGGAGGGGCGTTTTGCAGCCATGTGGCAAATGGTCAAAGAGGTCTAAGCAATCCGAGGCGGCGATGGACATCAACCCCGACTTCAGCGATCTGTTGAGAAGCTTGAACGACGCCCGCGTCCGTTTTCTCATCGTCGGCGCCCACGCCGTGGCGTATCACACTGAACCGCCTCGACCCAGGTCTGCAAAAAAGCATAAATAACCCCGGGAATCCGGGTTCCCGACCTCGTCCCCCGCCGGCAACTCATTGCGTCCTGCCGAAGTTGGGGGTTGAATGAAGACCATGACGGAGCAACCCGCACCCGTGCGACGCTGGGACTTCGATCGCGTCTTTCGCCTTATGCTGCTCGGCGGAGGGGTGCTGGGGCTGCTCTGGCTGCTGCGCTTCCTGGCGGACGTGCTCGTACCTTTCGCGGTCGCCCTGTTGCTGTCCTATCTGCTGCAGCCGATCGTCAAAACCCTCGAGTCGCGCCTCCGCGGGCGACGCATGCCGGCGGTGTTCCTGACGGTCGGCGGGGTCTTGGCCGTGTGCGTCGCAGCCGTGCTCATCCTCGTTCCTTTGACTTGGCGTGAGTTCGCCGCCTTCGGCGCACAGATTCGCCAACTCGGCCAAGCCCAAGAGGTGGAGCCGGCTGCCCCGGCCGGCGATCACGGCGGGGAGACGGGCGAATCGCTCGCCCAGGCTTACCGCCGCTTCCGCGACCGCCAACCGGTGTGGTTGCAGGACGCCCTGGATCGCGGCGTCGCCGGTCTGTCCGACGGGTTGAGCACCGAGCATGTCTCGGCCCTGGTGACGGATTTGGCTCGACGAATTGCTCCGGGGCTTCTTGGCCTGGTGAGCGGTTTCATCAGCTTCTTAGTGGGATTGTCCGGAATCATCGTCATCCTGCTTTATCTGGTCTTCATCCTGCTGGACTACGAACGGGTCGCCGGCCGATGGTCCGAGTTCCTGCCCCCGGCATACCGGGGGATGACCCTCCAATTCGTGGACGAATTCGCGTTGACCATGAAGCGCTACTTCCGTGGCCAGTTCCTGGTGTCGGCCGCGATGGGCGTTCTGTTCGCCGTGGGCTTCAAACTGATCGGTTTGCGGCTGGGTGTCCTGCTGGGTCTGTGCGTGGGTCTGCTGAGCATGATACCCTACCTGCAGGTGGTAGGATTGGTGCCGGCTTTGCTGCTGGTGGTGTTGCGCGCCCTGGAGCACGGCTCGGGCGTAATCCGGTCTTTGTGCCTGGTCTTACTCGTGTTCGCCGTGGTGCAGGCGGTTCAGGAGGTCCTGCTCATCCCGCGCATCATAGGCCGGACCACCGGCCTGCGCCCCGTGGCGATCATGCTCGGGGTCTTCATCTGGGGCAAACTGCTGGGCTTCCTCGGCTTGGTGCTGGCCATTCCCCTGACTTGCCTCGCCCTGGCGTACTATTCGCGATTCGTCCTCGGTCAGCACGACACGCCGGTCCCCAAGGCGGAATGACCGCCGTTACGCCAGGTCCAGCGTGATGGTCCTCCCGCGGTCGTCGCGGAACTCCGGCGTCAGTTGGTCGATGCCCAAGCCCGGATCGGGCTGGATGGTGATGACGGCCCCGGTCTCCTGTTCCAGCGCGTGCAGGACCGCGCGGCGTTGGTTGAGCACGGCCAGGGCCACCTCCGGCGCGACGGTCATGGTCACCTGGGCCACGCCCGGCTTGTGCGCCGCCAACTGCAACACGCGGACCACCTCCAGCACCATGGTCTCGAGGGTCTTGACCACGCCCGTCCCCCGGCAGTGCGGGCAGTCGGAGTAGATGCTGCGCTTGATCGACGGCCGCTGCCGCTGGCGGGTCATCTCGATGAGCCCGAACTGGCTCATGCGCAGGAGGCGGGCCCGTTCCTTGTGCTTCTTGAGTTCGTCGCGGAGGGTCCGTTCCACGGCCCGCTTGTGGCGGTCGAGGCGCATGTCGATGAAGTCACAGACCACCAGCCCGCCCAGGTCGCGCAGACGCAGTTGGCGGGCGATCTCCTTGGCCGCCTCGACGTTGATCTGGAAGGCGGTCTCCTCGGCGTCATCGAGGGCGCGGAACTTTCCGCTGTTGACGTCGATGGCGACCATGGCTTCGGTGGAGTCGATGACGATCGACCCGCCGGAGGAGAGCGGCACGTGGCGCGCGTTGATGCGCTCGATCTCCGCCTCGATGCCGTATTTGTGAAAGATGGGCTCGGGCCCTTTGTAGAGTTCGATCACGTTGGGCGAGCGGGGCATGGCGATCTGCATGAACTCGTGGGCCTTCTGAGCGGTGGGTTCGTGGTCGATGACGATGCGGTCGAAATCGGGGGTGTACAGATCGCGGATGGTGCGGATGACCAGGTCCGATTCCTGGTACAGCTCCGCCGGCGCCCGGACCTGGCGAATCCGGTCATCCACGATTTTCCACAGCCGTTTGAGGTAGTTCAGGTCGCGCTGCAAGTCGCGTTTGGTCTTGTCCAGGCCGGCCGTCCGCAGGATGAACCCCATCCCTTCGGGAAGGACCAGTTCACTCAGAACGCTCCGCATCTTGTGCCGCGTGTCTTCGTCTTCGATCCGCCGTGAGACGCCCAGGCGGCTCATCCCCGGCATCATCACCAGGTATCGGCCGGGGATGGAGAGGTAGGTGGTCAGCGTCGGACCCTTGGTGCCGACGCCCTCCTTGGTGATCTGGACGATGACCTCCTGCCCGCGGCGGAAGCACTTGTGGATGGGGGGGCGGTCCCGGCGGGGCACTTTCTTGCCGACGTTCTCGGGTTCGTTGTGCCCGTCGGGGAAATACCGCGGCTGCACGTCGGAGATGTGCAGGAAGCCATTCTTGGCCAGCCCGAAATCGACGAACGCCGCCTGAATGCTGGGCTCGACGTTGGTGACGCGGCCTTTGTAGATATTGCCCACGTGCGATTCGGCGCTTTGGCGCTCGAGGTGCAGCTCCTCCAAACGCCCCTCTTCCAGGATGGCCACGCGGCACTCCTCGCCGGCCGACACGTTGATAATCATCTCGCGTTTGGCGGGGGGCGGAGCGTCGCTCGACGGGACGGGCGGCGCCTCGCTCGACGGGACGGGCGGCGCCTCGCTCTTCAGGGGGCGTTTGCGGCGGCGCCGCCGTCCCCGCTGGGCGAGCGCCGGCGTGGCTTCCGCCACGGCCCTGCCGGGAGGTTCCGCGCCGGGCGAGTCATCCGAGTGCGGCGTGCCCAGCGCGGAAGGCGGCGTGCCGGAAGGTTCCAGGCGGGGAGCGGGCTGTCCAGCAGGGAGAGGCCACTCCATGACCGCGGGAACGGCTTCCGTTCCTGCCGCTCCGTTGGAGACCCCGTTCTTGCGTTTGGCGCGATGCTTCCGCCCGCCGCGTCGGGAGCGCCGGGCCGTCCGAGCAGTCTCTACGGGTGCTCCTGCGTGCGCGACCGTGGGGGCGCCGTTCCCGTTTCCGGCGGGCAAAGCTCCGGTCGTGCTGTCAGCGGCACGGGGCGACGCCACTTCGACTGCGACGGGACCGCCCGGTGCGGTGGTGCCGTTGAGCGGAGTGGGTCTGCGGCGTCGGGACCTACGCCTCCGGGGACTGCGGGGCGGAGATCCATTCCCCTCGGAGGGGGTCATCTCATTTGCCGGGGTCGATTCAGTCGGTTCTACTTCCATTCGACCTTTACCCGACGGATCCTGGACAGGACCGCGTCGTCGGTTACGCCCAAGACCGCACAGACCTCCGCCGGCTTGGCGGTTCCATCGGCGGTCACCAGGAGCGTCATCGCCAGCCCCGCGTCCGTCACAGCCAGAGACGCGAGGAAGGGAGCGATGTCCACGCGCTTGGGCTGGCCATTCTTCTTGTTGACACGCTGGACGCAGATGGGACCTGAACCGGTCAGTTGGGCAACCCGCTGACCTAAGGCTTCACGTTCGGCCTGCGGAACGGCAACCACATAGGACACACGAAGTGGTTGGCACGATTCCGCGTCGTCAAGCCTCCTGGCCTGCAGGATAGTCACCCCCTGGGGCATAACGTCGGCCAGACGTTGGCGGAGTTCGTCGCTCGCCATCGGCTGGGTCAGTTGGACGACCAAACGGTCTCCGTCGGTCGCCACTCCGACCGGGCGAGGGGGGAGGAGGGAGAATACCGGATGCGGGTTATAGCCTTCGGAGAAGCGGACGGGCAACTCGGCCCGGGCCATGGCTCGGGCAAACACCCGCAGCATGTCCCGATGGGAACAAAACCGCACGTCGCCGTCCACGGCGAAATCCACCGCATACCGATGGCTCACACCCCCAGTCGTTCCTCCGCCTTGGCCAACCGTACTGCCCCCAATACTGTCCGCCGGTTCGGGCTCCATCCCGACCGTCCACGCTTATAGTTTCTCAGGTCCCATGGCCCGCACTCATCCACATCATGCTAGATGGGATCGTCGGGCAGGAGTTTTCGGGTCATGTCACGAAGATAGTTCGTGACCTGTCGCTCCGTCTCAAACGTCAAGGCCTGCTTGGCCACCCGTTGGGCGTGCCCCCGCGTGGTGAGGCGGATCAACTTCTTCACTTCCGGGATGCTGGCCGGCGCCATGGAGAAGCTCCGCAGCCCCAGCCCCAGCAACAGCAGCGTGTACAAGGGCTGCCCGGCCATTTCCCCGCATAGACTACAGGAAACCTTGGCCTTCGCACAAGTGCGGATGGTGTCGCACAAGACCCGCAACACGGCCGGATGGGCCATGTTGTAGAACCGCGACACCCGCTCATTGCCGCGATCGACCGCCAGGAGGTACTGGACCAAGTCATTGGTGCCGATGCTGATGAAATCGACCTCGCGGACGAATTCCCGGCATTGCAGGGCCGCCGCGGGCGTCTCCAGCATCATGCCCACGTCCAGATCCGCGTTGAAGGAGATTCCTTCCTCCTCCAGGTCCTCCATGGCGTCGTGCAGGGTCATCTTGGCCTGCCGGAACTCCATCAGGCTCGTGATCAGCGGGAACATGACCTTGACGTCGCCGAGTACCGAGGCCCGCAGGATAGCGCGAAGCTGCACTTTGAACATGTCGAGGTGCTGCAAGCTGTAGCGGATGGACCGCAGCCCCAACATGGGGTTGCGCTCCGGCTCGAACTGCCGTTCCTGAGTGTACTTGTCGGCCCCCAGATCGAAGGTGCGGATGATGACTGGTCGGCCTTGGGCATCCTCGATGCACGTCCGATAAGCGTCGTATTGCTCCTCTTCGTCCGGCGCGCCTTCCGCGCGGAGGAACAGGAACTCGGTGCGGTACAACCCGATGCCGTCGGCGCCCTTGTCGACACAAGCGGCCGCTTCCGCGGGGAACTCGATATTCCCCATCAGCTCGATGCGCGTTCCGTCCTGCGTCACCGCCTCCAGATCACGCAGGTGTACCAACTCGCGGGTGATCCGCGTGTAGATCTTCTGCCGGGCACGGTACTGTTGCAGGGTCTCCTCGTCCGGGTGGGCGATGATCATCTGGCCCGAGCCGTCTACGATCACCAGGTCCCCCCCGCTGACCCGCGTGGACACGTCCTTGGCTCCGATCACGGCGGGGTGCCCCAGGGCCCGCAAAAGGATCGCCGTGTGCGAGGTGGAGCCGCCTACGTCCAACGCCACGCCGGCGATGTTGGCGTCCCCCAGACTGGCCGCCAGAGACGGGGAGAGGTCGTGCGCCACCAGGATCGACGCCTGGCTGAGGTGCGTGAGGTCCTCGCCGTATTCCCCCAGGAGGTTTTTCAACAGGCGGCGTTCAATGTCCTGCACGTCGCGGATGCGCTCCGCCAGCAGCGGGTCGCTCATCTGCAGGAAGCGCCGCTGGTAATTGCGCATGACGGTGCTCACCGCGTAGGCCGCCGAGTACTTCCGTTCGCGGATCAGGTTTTCGATGGCGCGACGCATCTGCGGGTCTTGCAGGACGCCGATGTGCCAGGTGAACACGTCCCCGGCGTCGTGTCCCAGGCGGCCGGCCACCTGATCCACCTGGGCGTGCAGGTCGTCCACCGAGGCGCTGATGGCGTCGCTCAGGAACGATAACTGCGACTTGATTTCACCGGCCGAAACGGAGCGACGGGGGATACGGTAGTCCTCGGTGTTGAGAACGACGGCCTCGGCGATCGCGACACCGGGGCAAACGGCGATGCCCGTGAGGATCTCCATCAACCTACTCTTCGCCGAAGCGACCGTTGATCAGCTCTTCCAAAGCGTCGAGCAGTTCGCGGGCGTCCTCCCCGACGGCCGTGATGCGCAACGCGGTGCCTTGGGGTGCTTCCAGCAGCATCATCTCCATCGGGCTGCGTCCGTTGACCTGCTCGGTCCCCTCGCCCTTGTCCACCCGGACCTCACAGGAAAACCGCGCGGTCAGATCGACGAATTTCATCACCGGGCGCGCGTGCAGACCCTGCCGGTTCACGATCCGCACGTCACGAACCAACATGTGGTTTCGGTCTGACACCCTCGAGGATCCTGCGCTAACCGCCCGGCAGGCGGCGATCGGTTTACGACTCGTCCGCCTCGACCATGAGGTCGCGAATGGCTTCCTTAGTATCCGCCTGGCGCAAGAAACGGCGAAAGTTATCGCGCTGCAGGTGCCGGAATATCTTCTCCATGGCGGCCAGGTGGGCGTCCGGATCGGATTTCGGGCTCAGGAGCAGGAAGATCATGTACACCGGGGAACGATCCAACGCCGCGAAATCCACCCCGTGGCTGGAACGACCGATGGTGGCCATGAGGCGGGTCACTTTTTCGTGCTTCACGTGCGGCACGGCGACCCCTTTGCCG
>JBGPAW010000024.1:0-19072 GCA_041480905.1 Phycisphaerae bacterium | reverse complement strand
CCTTTTGCCACGCAATACACGAAGAGGCTTTTTGGGAATCAAGCCCTACGCATCGCTGCAACCTCCCCACCCCCAATTCTCCATTCTCCATTCTGCATTCTTCTCGGTGTCTTCGTGCCTTCGTGGCCATGCATAGTCCAGGTTTAGCCCGGACGGTTTGCCGCGCTCCGCGGTGAATGACGTAGGCCGGCGCCGGATCGCGTTGACCCCTTCCGGTTGCCGAGGATAATGACCGGATGCAGCGCGACGAAGCCGCCGAGAATTACAGACATGAGGTACCCGATAAACTTGAACGAATCAGCGGTTGGCTGAGTATCGGGTGGCACGTATGCCTCGCTTCAGTCGTGTAGGGTGCGTCCCTTGGCGCACCATCTTTGGTTTTGTTGCCGCACATCGCGGCGGGAACGGCGGGTCGCAGGATGCACCCTACATCGTTCCGTCGCGTTACGCCAACTCCTCGTTCAGTATCTCGCACACCGTCAGCGGCGCGGTCACCTTGCACCAGCGACTTGTTGCCGCGTCGGAGGGCGTTCAGCCCACTTCAAGGCCGATCCTCGGCCTGTCGGACCAAAGCTCCCGCGCCCTGCTCAGCTCGTCAAGAATCAGCGTCCGCCCACCGGTGGTGAGCCATGCCGGCGCGCTATTGCACGTCGAGGTTGAGCAGATAGTCGTCCAGCTCCTGGCGCAGCTTTTCGACCCTGGCTTGCGCTTCGGTCAAGGCCGCCTGGTTCTGTTCGATCTCGGTCTCCTGCGTGGTCATCTTGTCGATGTAACGCCGGTACAACTCCGAACCCTGTTGCACCGCGCCAAGATTGGCCCGCAAGCGCTCCTGCTCCTGAGTGATGGATTGCAGCTTGGTCTTCAGGCGGTCTGCCTCGCGCTGGGCCTGTTCTAGGGCCGTCCGCAGGCGCACGACCTTTTCCAGGGCGTCCTTGACCGCCTTGCTGATCTCCTTGGCCCGCAGGTAATAGGCGATCGCGTCGCCGCCGACGCTCTTGATTACGACGACCTCGTCGGTGACGCGCTCCTCCCGCACGGTCAGGGCGTCGGTCTTGCCCCCCTTGGCGTCAAACTTGAACCGGTAGAGCGTGCCGGTCTTCTCGAACGGCTCTTTCGGCTCGACCAGCTTCCAGTCGGCCTGGAAAGGATGCTCGACCAGCACGGTGCGGGCGGCGTCGCCCTTGTTCTTGATGCGGTAGAGCTTGGACTGGACGAACTTGTTCTTGACGTAGAGTGAGCCCTTCTTGATCCACATCGAGAGGATTTGCTGCGCGGTCGACTCGGCCTCCACCGCCACCTCGCGCTCCAGGTCCACGCCGAAGGAGACGAGGCGCTTCTCCGCCGGGCTCATGTCCGGCAGTTGGGCGTCGCCGGCGTAGACCCCGGCGTCGAAGACGGTCACCGGCCCCTGCATCAGGTTCAGCTTGGTGGAGTTGGTCAGATACAGCCCGTTCAGCGGATACTTGGCCTGCACGCTCTGATTGTAGATGGATAGTTTCTCGGTCTCGACGGACTCGTTGACAATGGGGAGCATGGCCGACTTCTGCCGCCCGATGGTCACCGGCGTCTGGATGTCGTACTTGAACAACTCGCCGGCCTCCGCCGCCTGTGCCATCGAGGGCACCGCAGCCGTCATGGCGGTAATGGCTTCGCCGGCCACCGCCGCGGGAGCGGCTTGCAGGGCGTAGGCGATGCCCTCCTGAGCCGCTTCGCCCTTTGCACCGCCTCCTGCTCTGCCGCGCATGGCCAGTTTCGCCTTGGCATCAGCAGCCGGTGGGGGCGCCGCCGGCGCCTCCTTTTCCGCGAGCATGTCGCCCTCGTATTTCTGCGGGCGAAGGGAGGCGTAAATCTCCGGCTTGACCTCGGGGCGGGGCACGTAGAGCGGGGTGTACAAATCCTGAATGAACGAGATCGGCCGGCCGGAGACCAGCGTCAACTGCACGTCTTTCCAGTCCTCGTCAGTGGTGTTGTCCACCATGGCCCAGCCTTGCAGCAGCGGCTTGTCTTTCTCGGAGAGCACGAGGCGATAGCTGGTCTTCCAGATCGGCGCTTCGAGCACGTAGCCGGCCATCACCCGCCGCTGGCCCTCGCCCGAGAAGCGCAAGGCCACCGACTTCTTGCCCACGTCGCGCGAGGTCGCCAGAACCGCCAAGGCCTGGTTGAGCTCGGCGTCGAGCTTGGCATCGAGCAGTCGCGCCGAGCGGATGTCGCCGAGGGCGAACGCGCGTATGCCGTCCTCGCACACGAGGTTGACGTACTCCACGTCCATGGCCTGGCCGTTCTTGTCCACGACGCGGTGTATCTCCGTGCCGAGAATCTTGCCGCTGACCGCCTCGGACTGGGTGTGCAGCTTGAGCTCCACCGGAACGCCGCGCAGTTGCTCGAACAGGACGCGCAGCGGCGGGTGCTGGGTGAGGTCGATCCCAAACGCTTTCAGGGCCTTCTCGATGGGGTCCTGCGAGGCGTAGACCACCGGCTCGACCCGCCCGCCACCGAAGTCGATGAGCACGAGCGATTTGAGGAGGTCGTTGATCTGCTCGGTCTTGAAGGGCATCTCGATGGTCGCGTCGCCCTCGACCGCGCCGGATCGTTCGTAACAGGCCACCCCGCTGCTGTAGATCGTCACGCGCTTGACGGGCAGGTCAGCCGCCGGTGCGCCGGTGACCAGGCATAGAACTATCAACCCGCTACACATCGCCCACATCGTTGATCCTCCCGAATTGGACACGGACCCGGCGGAGCGCCCGCGCGAGCTCAATCAGCAGAGGGACTTCCGCCGCGCCAAGCCTGAGGCTTTGGCGGTCTCGTCACCGTCTTGACCTATTAGACACACTAACCCCTCGTCAGGTTCCACGCAAAATAAAATCGGACCGGTGTGCGACCGGCGGCGCGTGGGTTGGAATAACAGGCTGGAGCCTATCCCCGGAGACGTGGGACAGGCTTTCCAGCCGGTCACCGCGGGAAAGGCGGACTTACAAGGAGCTGGAGGGAGGCGTTTTAAGCCTCCGGTGCCGGGCTGGCCCGGCGGCAGTCCCAGTAGGCGAACACGCACAGGGCAATGAAGGCCACGAGTCCCAACCAATTGGTGAAGCGGACCAGGGACTCCGGGTTGACGCCGGCCGCCAGGAGGTGCCCGCCGACGTCCAGCCAGTGCATGACCTTGCCGTCCAAATAGCGCTTGTCAATCAGATACGTGAAGACAATGATGAGCACGTCGATGATGGCCGCGCCGGCGATCAGACCGGAAGCTACCAGAATGCCTTTGTCGGTACGGGCCTTGGCCAGCTTCTCGTCCTTGGTACCGCGTCCGACCAGCCAAGCGACAAACGCTCCCAGGAGAATCGAGGTGTTGATTTCCATGGGGAGATACATGCCCAGGGCGAAGGGGAGAGGGTTAACCTTCAACATCTGCAGGGTGATTGAAACGACGGCGCCTACGCCATAGAGCAACCAGGGCACTTGTCCACCCTTGCTGAGAAAGCTCTGGATGGCGCTGGCCATCATGTTGGCCTGCGGGGCCGATAGGGGCTCGGGCGTCTGCGCCGTTTTCACGTAACCCTGACTGCCGGCCAGCACCATGATGGTGGCGGTGACGGCGGCGGAGGCGAGCAGGGAGGCGATGATGGCACTCCATTGGATTTTTTTCGGGGTGGCGCCGAGCCAGTAGCCGAGCTTGAACTCGGTGACCAAAGTTCCGGCCATGGACAGCGCGGTGCAGACCACGCCGCCCACCAACAAGGTGGCCAGCATTCCCCGGTCGCCCGGCGCCAGCCCGGCGGCCACCAAAGCGACGGCGGTAATGATGATCGTCGTCACCGTCATTCCCGAGATGGGAGTGGTGGAGATGACCGCGATCGCCCACGCCGAAACCGTGGTGAAGACGAAGGCGACCCCCAGGGCCAACAGGACCGCAATGACCGTCAGGCGCGTGGGATGAGGCATGTCATACAAGACGGAAAAACGAAAGTACAAAGCCAGGGCCACCGTGGTCAGGATCCCGATCACGACCATCGCCGCGTAGCTCATGTCGTCGTCCGTGCGGTCTTGCGTCGCCACCGTGCCCTTGGATTTGAACAAGCCCCCCAGCGCCTGGCTCAAAGCGGTCACGATCACCTTGCTCATTTTGAGAATGGAGATGATCCCGGCGGCGAAGATGCCCCCGATGCCGATGTGCCGTGGAATGTAAAAGAAGATGGTACCGGCTTCCGTATCGGTGAACTTGGGATCGGCGTTCAGGAGGTGAAGCTGCTCCAGGGGGAACTGTCCGAGCAGCGGCACGATCACGAACCAGGACAGGAACGATCCGGCACAAATGATCGCTGCGTAACGCAAGCCGATGATGAAGCCCAGCCCGAGGAAGTAGGCTCCGGTCCCCATGAAGAACACCGCTTTAACCTTGTTGGTGAGCGTGTCCAGGGCGGAGACCGCCGCCGTGGTGAACTTCTCGGAGAAGAGCTTGAGACCTCCGGAGATGAAGTTGTAGGCCACTGCCAGCAGAAACGAGTAGATCAGCACCCAGGCCTGTCCACCCTCACCCGAAGCCCCGGTGGCCAGGATCTCGTTGGTCGCGGTGCCTTCCGGGAACGGCAGCTTACCGTGCATTTCTTTGACGAAGTGACGACGGAAAGGGATCAGGAACAAGACCCCCAGAATGGCCCCCAGGAACGGGACCAGCATGATCTGCAGGAAAAGTTGCACACCGCCGATGTGCAGGTTCGCATCCAGCCCCAGGATGTAAATCGCCGGCATGGTAAAGCACGTGCCGCCGGCCACGATGCCGGAGGTCGTGCTGATGGCCAAGATGTTGATGTTCTCCAGCAGCGAGCTGCGCCGGTAACCCATCCGCAGCAGCACGCCCGACAGCCCGATCGCCAAGATGGAGATGGGGATGGCCGTCTCAATGCCCTGTCCGGCCTTGAGGGCCAGATAGGTTGCCACCACCGAGAAGATGATGTTCATCACCAGGCCGAAGATGATCGACCGCGCGGTGATCTCCGGCACGGCGACGTTGGGCGGCACCATGGGCACATAGGTCTCGCCGGGTTTGAGTTCGCGATAGGCGTTCTCGGGGAGTCTGGTCTGGACTTGAGGCTCTGCCATAGGAGTCTCCTTTCACGGATTGGGGACCGCGCTAACCGCCCGACCGCGCGCCGCCGATCGGGTACCGGCTTAAGGGCGGAGAGCGTACCACGTTCTCGGGGTGAATGGAAGTACGGTCCGCCGTAGCGTGCGTCCGGGCGGGGTAGAGAGAAGGGACAATGTTGTTCTCTGCCTGGGCGTTACTCTCGCGGTACCGGACGTCGCGGGAGGGACAACAGAACGTCCCCTTTTTCTCAGCGCCCCGCGGGGCCGGCGATGGTCTCAAATTCACTCAAGGGGGACACGTCTCCGCTGCAAACCAGCTCGAGGTCGCGGCGGAGCGTGGGCAAGTGCGACTCGATAAACCGTCGGGCGACCAGCCGCTTACGCTCGTTCACTTCGGCCTGACGCAGGAACAAGTGCCCGATCAGGACGGTGACGGCGGCGTCGACCAACTTGCGACCGTAGAGGTCCATGTATTCGTTGCCGCGTTCCTTGACGAAGGCGACGCCCTGGAGCACGACTTCCTGGCCCGCGCCGAGCTTCTGCTTGAGCTCGTGCAGGAGTTTGTCCTTAAACTCGTATTGCGCGAACTCCTCGATGCGTTTGTCAAACGCACCGGAGCAGACCCCGCGCACGGCGGCGACGATCTGCAACTGGCTGGTGCCCTCGTAGATGTTGGTGATGCGGGCGTCGCGGTAATAGCGCTCGACGGGATAGTCGCGCATGTAGCCGGAGCCGCCCAGCACCTGAATGGCGTCGTTGGCGACGCGGTTGCACATTTCGCTGCCGTAGTACTTGCTCATCGGGGTGAGCATGCCGTTGAGGCGTTTGAACACGCGGGCGTCGGCCTTGCGCCGCTTGAGCTCGTCCGCCGGGAGCGTGCGGAGGCCGCGTTCGACTTTCTCCAGCACGCGCAGGTTGTTGTTCTCCAGGTCGCACACCCGGCTGGTCTCGTAGGTGAGGGCCCGGGCGGCTTCGAGGGCGATCTTCATCTCGGTGACCATCTCCGCGACGGCGGGGAGGCGCTCGATGGATACGCCGAATTGCTTGCGAGTGTGAGCGTACTGGCGGGCCACCCGGTAGGCCGCCTCGGCGATGCCCAAGGATTGGGCGGCAATGCCGACGCGGGCGCCGTTCATCAGGCTCATCACGTAGCGGATCAGTCCGAGCTGGCGTTCGCCCACCAGCCGGGCGGGCGCGTCGTCGTAGACCAGCTCGCAGGTGGGCGAGCCGTGGATGCCGAGCTTCTCCTCCAGGTGGCGGACCTTGATGCGCGGGCCGCGCTCGGCCAGAAACAAACTCAGGCCGCGACCGTCCTTAATGTCCGGCTCGCTCCGCGCCAGAGTGAGCAGCACGTCGCCACAGCCGTTGGTGATGAAGCGTTTCACGCCGGTGAGCCGCCACTGCCCGTCGTCGTCCTGCCAGGCGCGCAGGCTGACGGCCTGCAAATCGCTGCCCGCGTCCGGTTCGGTGAGCACCATCGCCCCGGTCAGCTTGCCCTGGGTGAAGCGCGGCAGAAACTCGTCCTTGAGCGCATCGTTCGCAAACGCGCTGATCGTCTCGGCGATGCCTTGCAGGCCGAAGATGTTCATGAGCGAGGCGTCGGCGCGGCTGACCATCTCGATGGCCATGGTGTAGATCAGGCTCGGGCAGTTCAGGCCGCCGTACCGGCGCGGTAAGGTGAAGCCCATCAGGTCGGCCTGGGCCAGCACCTTGAGGTTCTCGCGCACGCGTTCGCCCAGGGTCACCGTGCCGTCTTCATTCAGGGTGTTGCCCTGGCGGTCCACGTCCTCGGCCCGCGGGGCAATGGAGTTGCCGGCCACGTCCCCGACGATGGTGAGGATGCGCCGGTAGTTGTCGATGGCGTCGGCGGCGTCGCGCGGGGCGTACTCGCGGCCGGGTCCGTCCACCTGCGTGAAACCGTCCTCCTGGATGGTGGCGATCTCCGCCAAGTCCAGGTGGTGGAAGAGGAACTGGATGTCCTCGTTGTCGGTGAAGAAATTCGGCATGTTTAACCTCACGGGGGCGCCAGTTCCTGGCGCGCGAACCAGAGCACTTCGCCGGCAGCGGTCTGAGCTTCGACGGAGTCCTGCTCCCTGAAATAGGCAGCCGACGTCCCGGTGGGGAGTACGTCGGGGTAGCGGGTCGGGATATAGAAGCGGTCCAAGTTTCGGGTGGCCCGGTCAAGACGACTGAGCTCCGGGTAGTACGGCAGCAGAAGCTCGAGCAAGTGCAGCAAGCCGTGCATGCGGACTTTCTCGCCTTGACGAATGAGCAGGGCTTTCAGCGCCAATTCGGCCGACTGCTGAAACTGAAAACACGCGTTCGGCCAATGCTTGCCCTGCGCGGCCCATTCGGCCGCGGCAAAATGCTCGGCGGACTGTTGCAGCCACCGTTGCGCTTCTCGCAGGTTGGCGTCAGGCGCTGCGCTCATAGAGCACCTTACCGTCACGCTCCACTTCGCTCATCAATCCGCTCCGGCGCGCCCGCATTTGTTCAAGCTCGGCGGGTGTGTACACCACGGGCTCGACCGGGATTTTCGCGCCCGTGACGGCGAGAACGGAGGCGATCCGGTCGATGAAGCGTTCGTCGGTATCCTTGACGATGAGCAGGTCCACGTCGCTGTCGGCGTGAAAATCGCCGCGCGCGTAGGAGCCGTAGAGTACCACACGCTCGGCGCCATAAGAGCCCAGGCGCTCGACGATGCGGGCCAACTCGGGTTCGATTTCGTTCCAGCGACGTTGCTGCCAGATGCTCAGGACCATAGCGCTCGCCTCACGCGCAGCTTCCTGGGGTTTGATGTCTCCGGGGCACGAGCCCGGAGTCCAACTTAGCTACTCCTTCGGTCTCTCCCTGATCGACTTAATCATCATCGGGATCACCTTCTGCAGGTCGCCGACGATGCCGTAGTGAGCCACCGCGAAGATCGGGGCCTCCCGGTCCCAGTTGATGGCGATGATCTTGGCGGATTCCTCCATGCCCGCGCGATGCTGCACCGCCCCGCTGATGCCGCAGGCGATGTACAGGGCCGGCCGCACCGTCGTTCCGGTCTGACCCACCTGGTGGTCCTTGGCGATGAACCCGCTGTCCACGGCGGCGCGGGAGGCCCCGACGGCCCCGCCGAGCACCCCGGCCAGGTCGTAAATCCGTTGGAAGTTCTCCTTGCTGCCCACACCGCCGCCGCCGGAGACGATGATGCGGGCCCCCTTGAGGTTGACCTTGCGCTTCTCGCGGTGCCGTTCGATCAGGCGCACGGCCAGGTCGAAGTCGTTGAATTCAATCTTCTCTTCGACGATCTCGCCGCGGCGCCTCGGGTCGCCGGTGCGCAGGGGCATGACCCCTTCCCGGACGGTGGCCATCTGCGGCCAACGGTCGAAGTTGACGATCGTGGCGATGATGTTGCCGCCGAACGCCGGGCGAATCTGGAGCAACAGGTTTTTGTAATCCCTTTTGCTGCGATTGTCGTAATAGTCGCCGATCTCCAGGGCCGTGCAGTCGGCGGTCAAGCCGGCCCGCAGTTCCGAGGCGACGCGCGGGGCGAGATCGCGGCCCAACGCCGTGGCGCCGTAAATCACGATTTGCGGCTTGTGCTTCTCGACCAACCGGCACATGGCCCGGGCGTAGGGGAGAGTGCGGTAGTGCTCCAGCCGCGTGTCGTGCACGTAATAGACCCGGTCCGCGCCGTGGGCGATCAACCGGTAGGAGAGCTCGCGCACGTTCCAGCCCAGCAGCACCGCCGCCACCTTGACGCGGAGTTGATCCGCCAGCTCGCGTGCGCGACCACACAACTCCAGCGCGACGTCGTTAAGGCTCTCGTCTTCCTGTTCAGCAAAAACCCACACATCGCCTTTTCGATCGGGCGCAATCATGCGGAATCCTTCGGAAACGGTCAGCCATCAGCTACCCCAGCGTATGGTCCACAATCATCTCGTGAATCATCCGGCGTACGCCGGCTTCGGTCGGCGGGATTTCGGTGTAGCCTTCCTTGGTGAGCACAATGGATTGCACGCGATGAACCTTGGTCGGCGAGCCGGTCACGCCACACCATTGGAGGTCCGCCTCGACCCGGTCGAGGTCCCATTGCTCGATCACCAGATGGTCCATTTTCAGCAGTTCAAGCCGCCTGGCCCACTCGGCTTCACGGTCGGCCTCGGAAGCGTCGGGCATGGCCGCGGCGACCTGCCGTTTGACTTCCTCTTCGGCGTGCGCGCGCTTGTAGCGCATGACGCGCTTGGCGGCCGGTGGTCGAGGCTCGTTGGCGACGTCCAACACGGTAAGCAGCAGAGGCAAGCGAGCCTCGAGCACCTCCCAACCGTTGCCCACGTTGCGGCGGATGCGGGCCGTCCGGTCGCTCAGTTCGACGAAGCGCTCGAAGTAAGTTACTTGAGCGATGCCCAGCTTCTCGGCCAACTGCGGACCGACCTGAGCCGTATCGCCGTCGATCGCTTGCCGTCCGCAAAAGATAAAATCGTAGCGGCCGATCTGGCGGATGGCGCGGTTGAGGATGTAACTGGTAGCCAAGGTGTCGCTGGCGGCGGCGCGGCGATCGGTGATGAGAATGGCCCGGTCCGCCCCGCGATAAAGGCACTCGCGGAGCACCTCGCAGGCATTGAGCGGCCCCATGGTCAGGACCGTGACCGTGCCCCCGTACCGGTCGCGCAGGGCCAGCGCCGCTTCCAGGGCGTGCAGGTCCTCGGGATTGAAAATCGCCGGCAAAGCGGACCGGTTCACGGTGCCTTCGGGCGTCATCGCCTCCCCGGTGATGTTGCTGGTGTCCGGAACCTGCTTGACGCAAACGATGCAATCGTAGGCCAATTCCGCACTCCGTTCTGCCGCGCGTGCCCCGCTCCGACTGAGACACGACCATAGCCGCCCAGGTTCGCACCGTCAAGCGGCTTGAACGCTCCTGCCGAAGCGGGTACATTCCTTGGGAACCGTGGTATTCCGGTGGAAAAGAGGTGATCTATGCGGGCGGTTGTACTGCACCCCGGTGAGGATGGCTATTGGGTCACCGAATGTCCCTCCCTTCCAGGGTGCGTCAGTCAGGGCAAAACGAAGGCGGAGGCCATCGCCAACATTCGAGAGGCCATCGAGGGATGGATCGAGACGGCCAAGGCGCACGACCGGCCGATTCCCGAGGAAGACTTCGACACGCAAGTGGTCTGCGTATGAGTAAACTTCCGGTCGTCTCCGGGCGAGAACTCGTCCAGGCTCTGCAGAAGGTGGGATTCGAGCTGGACCGGCGGAAAGGGAGTCACATGATTCTGTTTCGGACCGACCCGCCGATGACGGTGACCGTTCCCGATCATCGTGAACTGGATCGCGGAACACTGCGCGCGATCCTGAGGCAGGCTGCGATCAACCCGGAAAACTTGGCTGAGTTGCTTCGACCAAAGTGATAGGAACAGCTAACAGGCAAGGAGCCGCACGGTTCCGCCCGATGTCGTCAGCTTCCCAGAGAACCGGTTTAACACGCTGACCAAGGAAGCGGGAGATGCAGACCTTATATGGCACGTTACTGGAACCCCGCTCGGCAAACGAGTGCCGCCTGACCCCTCGGACGATCGTCCGTATCGGCGCTGATGGACGAATCGCCGAGGTGGGCCCCGAGCGGACCCGCGGTCGAGATGTGATCGGCGGCGACGGATACTGGCTTCTGCCGGGGTTCATCGACGCGCACCTGCACCTGCCCCAATGGGACCGGCGCGGCATCGACGGGCTGACGCTGTTCGATTGGCAGGAAACGGTCGTCTACCCGGCGGAAGCGCGCTTTGCCGACCCCGCCTTCGCCGAGCGACTGGCGGAAGATTTCGTCACCGGCATGATCGCCCACGGTACGACCACCGCGGCGGCGTTCGGCAGCCCCTTCGCGGAAGCAGAGGACCGAGTTTTTTCCGTTTTGGCCCGCCGGGGATACCGGGCCGTCTACGGTATGATCTTGAATGACGTCAACTGTCCGGCGGAGTTGTGTCAGGAGGCCGATCGGGCCCTCGATGATTCACGGGCCCTGGCGGCGAAGTGGCACGGGGCGGAGGACGGGCGCGTCCGCTACGCCTTCAGTCCGCGTACGCCGCTCTGTTGCAGCGAGAAGCTCATGCGCGGGGCGGCGGCGCTGGCCGAGATGCTCGACTGCACTGTCCAGACCCACGTCGCGGAATCGCCGGCGGGGGCGGCCGCCGTGCGCGAGACTTTCCCCGAGCAGACGGACGACGTTGACGTGTTCGCCGAGGTGGGCCTGCTGACCCCGCGGACGCTGCTGGGCCACGGGGTCTTCTTGAATCAGCAACAACGGAAACAGGTCGCGGAGACCCGGACGGCGGTGGTCCACTGTCCCACTGCCAATCTCTTCCTGGAGAGCGGCCTGATGGATTACGTCGCCCATCGGGCCGCGGGCATCCGGATGGCCCTGGGGAGCAGCATCGCCGCCGGCGCCGAACCGTTCATGCCGCGGGTGGCCGTCGAGTGCCTACAGACCGCCAAGACGCTCAAGGTCCACGCGATTCCCCGGGGATCGCATCCGGTGCCCATGCCCGCTGAGGCTTGGTGGGTACTCACCCGGGGCGGCGCCGAGGCCCTGGGTTTGGCCGACCGCATCGGCGCCATCGAGCCGGGCTTCGAGGCGGACGTTCTGGTTGTTCGGCCGGAGTCATGGATCGCCGATCTGCCGCCGGACCAGCAAGTTTCGGCTTTGCTCTACACGCTTCGGCCGCACCAGATCGAGCACGTCTTCATCGCGGGTCGGCGTGTCGGCCCCTGAACGGGGTTCACTGTCCCATCGCGCGCAGGACCCGCTGGAGGTCGTCCCTCACCCGAGGTTGGTTGGGGTCGATCCGCAGGGCGCGGCGGAACATCTCCGCAGCCTCCGCAAGCTTGTTCTGTCGCACGTAGAACACCCCCATCCCGTGCAGCAGGCGGATGTTTTCGGGTTCGATCTCCAAGGCTCGCTCGAAGTACCCACGGGCTTCGTCGAACCGCCCCAACGAGCTCAGCGCGATGCCCAGGTTCTGCAAAACGACGACGTTGTCCGGCATCGCCGTGAGAGCGGCGGTAAACTGCGCCGCGGCTTCGTCGAGCTTCTGGGCGGCGAGGAGCACCTGCCCGTACGTGACGTGCAAGTGGGCGGCCCCGGGTTCCTGGGCCAACGCCTGCTGGTACAGTCTGATCGCTTCCTCCAACTTGCCTTGCTGCGACAGAGCATGGGCCAGGTCGCCCAGGGGCAGGGCCGCATCCGGCAGGGCCTTGACCACCTTGCGGAGTTGTTCCTCGGCCCGCGGATATTGACCGTGGCCAATGGCCTGCCGAGCCTCCTCGTAATCCCGAATCGTCCGGGTGAACGTTCGGGGGTCCGCGCCGTGAGGTTCAAACTTGTCCAGTTCCGTCTCGCCCTGGTCCGTGTCACCCGCTCCCTCGCCGACATACCCCAGAGAGCGAAGCCGGGCCAGATCGGCGCCGCTCAAGCTCACCGCGGTTTCCTGGTCACTGAGGGGCGGCGGAGCCTCGGCAATGAGTTCTCGGAGTTGCTCCCGCATCCGGGCGGCCAGCTCCGGTTGTTCCGTGATCTGATTCTTCGTCTCCGCGGGATCGGTGACCAGATGGTAAAGTTGCGGCTCGGCGGCCAAGATATATTTCCAACCGTTGACGCACCAACTGCGCAACGGCGACAGTCCTAACTGCGAGTGCGCCTCCAGGGACTCACTATAGGCGGACAACTCTAGGTCCTGCGCATCGCCCGAGAGCAGCGGCGTCAGGCTAACCCCCTGGGCGGCGGTCAGGGGCGGTTGGCTGAGGAGCGCTAGAATCGTCGGGGCCACGTCAATCGTGCGGACCTGGGCCTGGATCACCCGCGCCTCAGGAATCCATCGCGGCCCCCAGAAGATCATGGGGACGTGCAGGGTGGTCTCGTACACAAAGTAGCCGTGCTGCCACTCCTCGTGCTGGTCCAGACCCTCCCCGTGATCCCCCACGACCACGACCAAAGTACGTTTTTCCAGACCCAGGTTCCCAAGTTCCTGCATCAGGCGTCCGATCTGAGCGTCCACGAAAGCGATCTCGTCTTCATAGGCCTCTGCCGGGCTGGCCGGACCGGGACGCCGTGCCACATAAGGGTAGTGCGGGTCGTAAAAGTGTACCCACAGGAAGAACCGCTGGGACGCCGCCGCGCGCAGGATTTCAATAGCGTCATTGCAGACTTCGTCCCCGGGCCGTTGGGCCTCCATCGGATCGCCCTCCGTGTGGGCGACCACGTCGCGATAAGCGCCAAAACCCTGGGCCAATCCGAACTTGTGATCCAGCACCATCGCGGCGACCACGGCGCGTGTCGTATAGCCGGCGTTGCTGAGCACCTCCGCCAGGGTGACGTTTCCCTCCGCCACGCGATTGGTGGCGTTCCGTCGGGCCCCGTGTACATACGGGTAAGTGGCGGTCATGATGCTGGCATGGGACGGCAGCGTCAGGGGCACGCTCGCGGAGCAGCGCAGGAACCGGGCCCCTTCCCGGGCGAGGCGATCCATGTGGGGCGTTCGCGGGTGGGCGCGCCCGTAGCATCCCAGATAGTCGGCCCGCGTGGTGTCCAGCGTGATGAGCAGAACGTTGGGGGCCGCGGGCCCGTGCCGGATTCCATAGACTACGAACCCCGCCAGCACCAAACCGGCGGCAACCGGTAGGATCCATAATACGCTGCGTACTGTCCTCGGCTTTCCAGAGGTGGGCTTGGGGGTTGGCTGGCGACGCGCTTTTCGACTCCGGTGCATGCGGCTTCCTGATTCTGGTCTGAGTATAGGGTTGCTGCAACGTCTGGGCAAGGACGACCGTGCACAGTGACCCCCGGTATAAGGGCGACCGCGCCGGGCAGGACTCGAACCTGCGACCGTCGGATTAGAAATCCGATGCTCTGTCCACCTGAGCTACCGGCGCTACCACGCGGTCCTCGCCCATCGTTCCGGCCTGCCCAACGAACTGGGTCGTTCAAACGGTTGCTCGCGGGCGACGGGCTTTCGAGAGCGAGTACTACTGTATGGTGCAAGGCCGTCTGCTTGTCAAGACGTCTCGGAGTAAACCAAGCGGCGCAGGCTGAAGCCTGCGGCTCCATGAGGCCTTGCGTTAGACGGTATCAGATCAGTTCGGCCTGGTCCGCGCGGATCCAGCCGGTGTTGCCGTCGGACAACTCGATGCGCAACCACGGGCCGCGACTTTCGAGCAGGGTGAACTCGACTCCTTCGTAGAGCAACTGCTTGAATTGCGGCTCGTAGTTGGCGCTGTTGCCTTTGCGCACGACTACCTCGTCGGCCACGATAACTCCGGCGATGATCCGCGATTGCAACTGCCATTCCACCAGCGTGGAGGCGCCCAGGGTGAGCCACCCGACCGCCAGCACGACGGCGAGCAGCCGCAGCCCGGTCTGCCGCACGAACGGACGGACCAGCAACGCGAACCAGAACAGGACGTACAGGACCAAGGCGCAGAGAAACCGGGTCGGCAAGGGAACGCGAAAGTGCCAAAAGAAAAGGGTCCGCAGGAGACTTTGGCTTCCGGTCGTGGCGATCTGATTGCGACGCAGGTTCCGCGCGTACTGGAGATTGGTCTTCAGTTGTTCGTCCCCGGGGATCAACTTCTCGGCACGGCGGTAGTTGACCATGGCCGAGCCCAACCGTCCGAGCTGGAGATAGGTGTTGCCCAGGTCGTAGTACAGCCGCCCATTGCGTACTCCGCCGCGAGTGATCGTCTCGAAGCCGTCCGCGGCGCCGCGCAGGTGCGCCGCCGCCCCGTCGGGATCGGATTCGAGCATGCCGAGGCCGGCGTCGAAGTCCGCGAGGGCTTTCTCCAGGAGAGCGACGCGCTGGTGCTCGCCCAGAGGGGCGGCGTTAGCGGCGAAAATCACGCCGGTCAGCATGACGAGCGCGGCAACCACTAGAAGCGCTCCCTCTCCAATTCTTGGATGCACCGCCGCGCCCGCGACAGCAGGTCCTCAGCGTTCGGCGAGCCGGCACCGGCGTATTCCTGGGTCTCGCACTGCTCCAGCAGGGCGTTGGCGGCACGGATTTTCTCCTCGGCGACGCCGCGACGCCGGAGGTGCTGCATGGCCTCCGCGCGGGTCAGGCTGCTCGAGGGCAGTCCGCAACGGTCCGCCACATACTGCGTCACCGCGGCGAGAACGATCGCCGCACCTTGGTGAGGATGGTCGGTCTGCTCCCCGGCGGACGCAGCGCGTTGGAGCGCCCGCAGCGCGGTGCTCTTGGCGGCGCGGCGGTTGGCATAAGCCACGTCGGACCGCAACCGCTCCCGCCGCCGCCGGACCAGCCCGACAAGGAGCCACAGCACGGGAGGCGACGCGATCCAGGCGATCGTCTGCCGACCGGGGGCGAAGCCCTGCGGCGACAACAAGTCGTCCACCACAGTGTAGTTGGCCAGAATCCCCTCTCCGCGGCGCGTCAGGCGCGTGGAAACGTGCGGACCGGCTTCGGATTCCACGACGGTGCTGACCGCCAGGCGGTCGGATGCCGTCACCTTGATGGGGATGGCGGGGCTGTAGAGCGTGACGAATTTCTCCGCAGTGGTATCGAAATAAGAGAACGGGATGGGGGGGATTTCGTGAACGCCGTCGCTGCGGGCGCGGATGGTCTGGGTGAAGCGTTTGACGTTGCCCTCGACCGTGCCGGCCAGGATTTCGTCGGGAATCTTGAACCTCTCGACCAGGGGCTGGATTTCCTCCAGCTTGGGCGGCTGGAGCAGGTCGAGTCGACCGCCGCCGGCGAGCGACAGGGTCAGCGTGATGGGGTCGCCCACGTGGACCTCGGTCGGCTTGGCCGTCACCGCGAACTCATAGTGCCCGACGGCGCCGTTGTACCCGGGCGGCTGGCCCTCCGTGGGGATAGGTCGGACTGCGATGGCATCCACCTCGGCCGCAACGCTGATGGGTCGGGCCCGTGTCACCCGCGTCTCGCTGAAGAAGAAGGTCCGGTCGCGGTCCACCTGCAGGGGATACTGCACGATGATGTTGACGTCGCGCAGGTCGAGTCGGCCGGATTTCTCCGGCGAGACGGCGCGCTTGAGAGAGTACACGTAGTAATCCTGCTCGGCGCCGCTCGCGTCGGCGCGTCGCTCCCGGCGGACCGGCAACTGTCGCAGGTTCGGGAGCAACTCCCCGAACGGACCCCACGAGCTGTTGCGGAAGTCGATGCAGTTCTGCATGTCGGTGGCCGTGCCGAAATTGTTCCGCCGATCGACGAAGGGCTTGATCCAAATCTCCAGGGTTAAATCGAGCGACTCGCCGAGATAGAGCGACTGGCGCGCGCCGTGGACCTCCACGAAGAGCAGATCGCTGCTGTCCGCCTTGGTGACCTCGAGCGTTTTGGGGCTGGTGCGGCGGGTCTCGCCACTGACCACGATCTCAATCGGGGGAATGACCAGCGGGCCGGGCCGGCGGGGAATGATCTCGTACTGGTAGACCACGCTCTGCGTCACCTGGAAGTTGACGATGAACTGCTGACTGGATTTGCCGGCGTCGCGGACGTCGGCCCCGTCGATCTGAGGGGTGACGGGTGGATCGTGTTGCGGTTCGTTGGTGACCTTGATCGAGAGGTTGAACGGAGCTCCAACGTAGTACGGCCCCGGAGAGAGGGAGAACTCCACCTCGGCAACGGCCACGGAGGCCATCAGCGCGACGGCCACGGCGGCTCGTGCCGCAGTCCCCCATCGGTAATCCCCAATCCGCAAGGCCATTACCAATCCTTGTCCACCTTGGCTCGCCCGAGGCGCTGACGCCGGGCCCGTTCGTCGCGGCGTTTCTGTTCCTTGTCGCGGACCGCCTGGAGCAGGCGCTGGGCTTCCTCCTGGGTCAACTGGCGTTTCTCCTCCTTCCCGGTTTGCTGCTGCTCCTGTTGCTGCTGGTCTTCCCCGGTTTGCTCTTGCGGCTGTTTCTCGCCCTCCTGCTCCTTCGGCTGGTCCTGCTGCCCCTGCTGCTGATCGCTTGGTTGAGACTGCGGCGGCTGCTCTTGCCCGCTCTGCTGCTGTTGATCCTGTTTCTGCGGGTTGTCGCACGATTGCGAGGTGGGGTTCTTTTGCTGTTGCTCCTGCTGCTTCTTGAGCTTATCGAGCAGGTCCTTGATGAGCAGTTGAGCGGTCTCGATGTTGGCCCGGGCGTCGGTGTCCTCAGGAGCGAGGTCCAAGGCATCGCGGTAGTAGGCGATGGCCGCCCGGAGCTTGTCGATCGCCTCTTGCAGATTGGACAATTTCTCCAGCGCTTCGGCATACTCGCAGTTGCCCAGGTTGAATTTGATTTTGGCTTCGAGTCCCAGGTCGCGGGTGGCCAGGGCCTTGCTGAACAGGTCGCGGGCTTTACCCAAGTCCCGCATGCGGTAGTAGGCGATGGCCTGATCGTAAGCCAATTCCGGCGCGTCGGGCATGACCACTTCCACCTGACGGTAATCGTCCAGGGCCTGCTCGAAGCTTCCGACGGCCAGCGCCTTGTTGGCCCGCGCCACGTGCTTGGCCGGTGACAAATCCTTTTCGCCGAACGCCCTTGTCGCCGGGAGCATCATCCCGGCTACAAACACCACGAGCGTGGTTGACCGGCCCGTGTTGCTGAGATACCTCATCTTCAACCTCAGTCCTCAATTCGCGCCGCTCCCTTACGGTCGCGGTTCGGCTTTCCACACCACAATCCGCAATCCGCAATCCGAAATCCGCAATCGCTTGCGCCGCTCCCTTACGGTCGCGGTTCGGCTACTCTACTCGACACTCAGCAGTTTCCCTCTTCGATCCGTCATCAGCGTCTCCGCGACGAGCAGCAAGAGGGCAGCCCCGGCGAACCATTGGAAGCGGGCATAATACCGCTGGGTGTATTGGGCCTCGAAGTCCACGACTTCCAACTTGTTGCGAATCCAATCGTAGACCTTACCGAGGTCGAAATCACCCGTCTCCGCCGGAAGATACATGCCCCCACCGACCACCGCCATCTCCTGCATCGTGGCCGGGTTCATTTTGGACCAGACTTCCTGACCCTCATACTTCAGAAAGGTCTTCTGACCGTTCTCCATGATGGGGATGCGGGCCCCCTCGCGGACGTCGCCGATGCCCACCGTACACACGATGATGCCGTTCTCGTCGTAGGCCGCTCGGGCCGCCTCCACCGGATAATCCGTCTCGTGCTCCTCGCCGTCGCTGATGAGAATAATGGCCTTGTGGTCCTTGACGCGGTCCAGGAAGCACTCCTTGGCCCGCCGGATGGCGTCGCCGAGCAGAGTGCCGCCGCGCGGCGAGCTGGACGTGTCCACTTCCGCGAGCGTCGTCTTGAACGACCCATAGTTGATGGTGAGGGGGCATTTCTTGACCGCCTCCCCGGCGAAGGTCACCAGGCCGATGCGGTCGCCTTGGAGTTGTTCGAGCAGGTCGCCGATGGCTAGCTTGGCCCGTTCCAGGCGGTTGGGGGCGATGTCCTCAGCCAGCATGGAGCGGGACACGTCCAGGGCGATGACGATGTCCACGCCCTTGCGGTGGGCCTCCTCGTAGTAGACGCCCCAGCGCGGCCCCGTCAGGGCCAACGCGATGAATACCACCGCCAGCAACACCAGGCCGGCCTTGACGTACTGCCGGCCGATACTGACGCGCGGAACTAGAGCTTCGAGCAGGTTGGCGGTGGCAAAAATACGCAGCCCGCGCCGCTTCCGCCAGAAACCATACCAGAACACGGCCGCCAGTAGCGGCACCAGCCAGAGGAAGTGGGCGTATTGCACGTGATCGAGCTGAATGTCGTTCATAAGAGCTATCAGCTTTCAGCTTTCAGCGAGAGGAATCCCGCATTGCGAGTTAATCCCGTTCTTCGTCGCCTTCTTGCCTCGCGGGCTCTGGCCTCTCTCCTAATCCGCAATCGTTTGCTCCGCTCCCTTACGAGCCTGAGAATGTTTTGGAGTGCGCGAGTAGTCCCGACGTTTTTCGGTACCTCGTTTCGTGAGGCCCAGCCAATCGGTGGTTAGGTCCGGTCCATCGTTTCGGT
>JBGPAW010000023.1:0-19747 GCA_041480905.1 Phycisphaerae bacterium | reverse complement strand
TTGACGATGGCCCGCCTGAGGGCGCCGACACCCTGTCCCTTGCTGGCGATGACGGGAACCACCGGCACCTGCAAGGCCGCCGCCAGCGCCGCGGGATCGACGCGAATCCCGCGGGCCTTGGCCAAGTCCATCATGTTCAGGGCCACCACCACCGGCACGCCCAATTCCAGCACCTGGCTGGTCAGGAACAAGTTGCGACGCAGATTGACCGCGTCCACCACCGCGACGATCAAGTCGGGTCGCCGGCCGGTCCCCCGGCCGGTCAGCACGTCCGTCACCACCATCTCATCCTGCGAGCGCGCCGAAAAACCGTAGGCGCCGGGCAGATCGACGATCTCCACCGGGCGCGCCCCCGCCTCGTCCACCGCCAGGCGGCCGGTCTTCTTCTCCACCGTCACCCCGGGATAGTTCCCGACACGCTGACGATACCCGGTCAGTTCGTTGAAGAGCGTGGTCTTGCCCGTGTTGGGATTCCCCACCAGGGCGATCCGGGCCACGCCGACGGCGGTGCGATCCGAGGAGTTCTGCGCTTCGATGAACAATTCGCCGCTCCGACCCAGGCTCCGCAAAAAGTTCTCCCGCGGGGTCGATTACAGACGTGAAAGCAGGACGCCGTCCTGCAGGGAAGCGCCCAGACTCAAGCGCGTATGGTCGACGCGTACAATGCACGGGGTCCCGGCCCGGATCATCTCCACGGTGCAACCGCGGATCAGTCCAAGCTCAGCCAGGCGCCGCGACGTGCCCTGCGTATCCCGCAGCGCCGTAACTAAACCCACCTCCCCGGCGCCCAGCGAACGCAACGAGATCGGTTCCGAGCTATGCGGTTTCCGCGGCCGAGGGGTTTTCATGCGTTTCTCCTCCTGGTCCTATCGCGGCGGTGATTTCGCCACTTCCGCGGCAGCGGCCATGCTGGTGACGCACTCCGTCTGGCAGGCCGGGCAGTTCCGCGGGTCCCGGTCGCACGAGTCGTCATAGTGCTCCCAGCCCGCCCGAAAGGCCGCAGCCGCGGCGGCATTCGCGGTGAAGTAGCGTACAAACTGAGCCAGCCGCTCCGCCGTGGCCAGACTCATCAGATGTTCGATTTTGCAGGCATCGACCTCGGCGTCTTCCGGGGGTACGCGCAGGACATCTCGGAAGAATCGGCGGATCAGAAAGGCCCGCCCGCGCACCGAAGCCGCCACGCGTTCGCCTTCCTCCGAAAGCTTGAGAAACCGATTCTCGTCCTCCACCACCAGCCCGCGTTGCTTGAGCGCTTTGAGGGTCAGGGAAGCGCTGCCGCGGGTGATGTTGAGGAGCTTGGCCACGTCGGAGACCCGCGCGTAACCATTGCGTTCGAGCAGTTCGATGATGGCCACGACGTGATGGGCCGCCGAGTGCGTGATGGGGTTCTGCTCGAATTGCTTCCAGATGTCGGTCATTCGGCTATCCCACGAACAGATGGATTATCCAAGCGAACTACTGTTTTACTTATAAAACATATCGGCGCATTGTCAACCCCAGTGCGTGTCGATTTTGCGTAGCCGAACCTGGATAGACGTCAATCAGGTACAGGCCTTGGCATGCCTGATTCTTGCGGTCTAGGTTTTAACTCATTATAATAAAATAGGTTACGTTGCCAACCACGCTATCGCCGGACGGATTACCGAACGCCGCATAAGTTGCCTAAACGCTTCCAGAGAAAAACGGAGAGGATGGGATTCGATTTCGGGGCTGACGCAAGTCTCGGCCATGCGAGCGCTTACGTCCGTAAGTGATTGTGTCTGCCGAAGTTGCGGTTGCTCGCGTAATGTCAGCCGTGCTCACGGATTCTCACGATTAGTCACCGTGTTTGGCACACTGTGCCAAACGCCAGCCCGCCTCGAGGGCGCCTCCATTTTAGACGGAGGCGCACGCGATGAGCGACCAATCGCTTGGCCACTCTCAATCGCAGCGGTCATGTCGGCGCCGGCACGGCGCCGTCGGCGTGTCTTGGTGTACGCGCGCTACAGCACGAATGCCCTTGATGCCCTGATGGACACAGAGGCGCTCATCCTGGATCTTCGGTCCAACAATGGAGGCGACCTCGGGGTCGTCATGGCTATTCTCGGACGCTTTGTGCACGGGACACGACCGGACGCGATCATGCGGGAGCGGCACCGCGTGCGGCCAAGTGGTGACGGTCTCGGTCGGCCGCAGCGGGGGTCGCGCTCGGTCTCCCCGCTCCGCTCCACCCGTCCCTCGGCGTGCGAGCGGTGGATCAACGAGGCTCAACTCTCATAGCGGCTGGCACATGAAACGCGGGGGCAGGTCACGCCTGCGGGTTGTCAGCGGGCCGGCAATAGCGGCCCGGGCGCGTGGTGTGGCAAGCAGGCCGGACTCGCCCTGATCCCCCTGATGGTGGTAGCTGTGAAGAACCGTTAAACGTGTTCCGCATGCCGCCGGCCGATGTGGAAATCCGAACGCCCCGCGCACGGACGTAGCCCCCCGGGAAGCGATCCGTAAACTGACCTCGGCGGAATCACCACCACCTCGAACCTCGGGGAAGTTGAAGGCGCTGTGACGTACGCCGCGGTTCTGATTTTGGCTAGAAGCGCAGCGGGCTGATAGGCCAGCCCTTCAGGGCTGGTGGGAAAAGCCTCCGGCTTCCAGACCAGCAGCCCGTTTCAACGGGCTTCCTGGCATTGGGCTCAAGCCCTATCGTCGCCCCCGCAAGCCCGTTGAAACGGGCTGGCCGCATTCCTGGACGTGGAGTGAGACCGTGGCTCACCGTTCACCGGCCCTCAAAGGGCCGGCCTACTCGCCCACCTTTGGCGGGGAAACGCCCTGAAGGGCGTTAGGAGGCTCGTCGCCGCCGTCCGCCGAAACTGTCACGGACCCCGCCCGCCGTGGCCGGAGCCGAGACGGGTTCAGGGTTGAAGGGGGGCGCCATGTCGAACCTATCCCGGTTTTCGGTTCGCCGTCGCGCCCCGCCCGCCGCGCGCCCTGAAAAACGGTGGCTGTCTCTCTGGTCCTCTGGTCCAAGATCGGACTCGTGACGTATCCGCTGCAAGCCCAAACGAATTGAGCCGACTAGGCATTGACAACGTCCTCAGGTCACGATTACCCTTGAGAAAGATGAGGGGAAGCCCGGGAAGTGGTTTTGGAGGCCACCTCATCCATGCTGTGGGGGCTTGGACATCGCGCCTGCACGGCGCCGTGCGCACGCGTCCCGGGTTTCCCGTCTCCCTTTTTCCCCAATCATGCCTTCAGTTTCTTAATCGCTTCCATTAGTCGCATACCTTCGGACCAGGAGAGCTCCGCGCGCTCGAACTCGGAGCGGTAAAGACCCTGCAAGTTCGACGGCACGGGCGTTCCCTTTTGCCATAGGAGAATCACCCGCTCGTTTCCGTAAAGGACAAAGGCTGCGCCGATCTCGATCAATACGTTTTGGTTGACATCATTGCCAGTAACGCAGATCAGTGCCGCATTGCATTTTCGCATCGCGACACTGACTTTTTCCGGGACTGGAATTGCCGCTGTCTGTTCTTCTTCCGCGATTTCGTATTCGACCTCTGCGACGTTTAGCATCGTCTTCACTTGCTCCAAGAGCTTTGGATCCCGCCCATGGGCAATGAAGACCTTCGCCGGCGCGTCCGCCTTGCGTGTCATCGTTGGAGGAAGTGCAGAGAGTCTAGGTCCGGTTTCGGGTGCTTGATCACCGGCGTCAGAAACTTCGATCGCCCGGGAATCCGTCTCGGTCTCTGGCGCTGCCCGAGCCTGCTGCGGGACCCCCTGTAGGTCGACGTAATCTGCACCGCTTATCTGTCGTAAGAAACCAACTGTCTTCGCGCCGTCGACGATCAAATCGAAAGTGCGCTTCGCGTCCTCGCGCGGAACACCGAGCTCCGCGATCACGTTACAGGCGATATCCTCCCGGGGTAGCTTCGAATTGTCATATCGTCTCAGAAAGTCCATTAGTACGCGAGGCTTCAACATTGCCTCTCGCATCGCCGCTGCATCATCGCCCTCCGAGGTCGGAGTAACGATACGCTTGCCCAGGGAAGTTAAGGAAACGGTTGCGGCGTTGTATCCGCCCTCCGTCAGGCCGTATGCAATTGCGGAGCCGCAGAGCATACGAAAGGTGCCCGACGTCGGCTGGACATTGAGAGCTTGCGCTAGTTGGATGGGTCTTGCATCCTTGGAGGCGAAGTTGTCCGCTAACGCACGTGGGATACGGATTGCCTGGGTAAGCGGATACGATGGCACGTCGGCCTGCGATACGTACTTCCGCTTGGTCGTGCCGCCGACACCTCCCCGATTCTCGGTTCGTTTGGATTTGCTCATGACGGCCATGCTACCAAGGGGTCATTCTACCTGTCAAGAGCGTGAGTCCGAAATTGTCCAACAGTAACGTTTTATAATTCGTAAGTTAATGTGCGAATTGATGTTAAAGAAAACGCGTCTTGTGAAAATTTAGGGAAAGTGCTTCTGATCATACGTTTCTAGCGACGCCCCCCCCGTGCCGCTGGCGGCCCGTCCGCCACTACCGGAGGAGAGGGAGCCTTCAGACGGGGAACCAACTTACTGCGGGCTGGTGCGTCGCGCCGCAGCCGTGGACGTTCCTATAACGCGAAACCTCGCTCGGTCGGCGCCGTTGCAGATAGCTCCTGCGCGACCCCGGCACCGAGCGCATTGAGGGCGTCCGCACATGGCGGTCGTTGGGGTACCCGGGTACACGAGGCTCAACCCAGCCTATCGGGACGTAGCTCACCTTGGCTAGTGCCTAGTTTCGGACAAGAGGATCGCAGGTTCAAATCCTGTTGCGCCGATTCCAGTAGTCCTCACCGACCACGGCGCGCGAACGTCGTGCAGGATCGCCCTCTGCCGGTTAGCGTGGTCACGAAAACAACGGACGGTGCTGAGTCGGATTCATTTCGTGCGGTTTCGCTGGGTCGCGGTCCGGGTCTTTCCGGCAGTGAACAGGAGGCAACAGAGGGAACAGAGACCGCTTTCTCGGTTGCCCCTGCGTCCTCATGTTCCAGTCCGCCTGTGCCTGGTCCGGTTCCGCTGGGCCGGAGTCAACTTCGCAGCCACCGGGATCACATGAGCGGGCCCTGCTCGGGAGCGGTAAGGCATTCAACAACCGGGTGATGCGGCGGGTTGACCCAACGTAGGCCGACACGTACCATTCGACCAGCGCGGGCGGCGGCTCTAACGAGTGCTCGTCGCCTCGAGTACCTGCGGCAACAGGAGTCTCTCATGACGAGAAAAACCAAAGCCGGCCCACGACCCGTCCTTCAGGCCCGACTCGCACGCTGCCGCGCCGCGATGGCCGACAAAGGGATTAAAGCCTTCCTGGTCACCAGCCGGATGGACCATTACTACCTCACCGGCTTTACCGGTGAGGACTCGGCCGTACTGTTCACCGAGGGTGAGGTGCACGTGATCACCGACCGGCGCTTCGAGACCAGCAGCAAAACCGAGGTCGGCTGGACCAAACGCCACTTCCGCAAGAAACTGCTCCCCGAGGAGGTTGGCAACGTCTGTCGGCAACTCCGGCTGAGGACGCTGCACATCCAGCCCGGCGCCGTGACCGTGGCCGACCAGCAGGAATTGCGTAAGCAGGTCAGGCCCACCCGGCTGGCGAACGCGCCGGACATCCTCGGTCAGCTCCGCCGGATCAAGGACCGCGAGGAGCTCAACGGCATCAAGAAAGCCATCCGCGTCGCGGAGGAGGCCTTCCGGGCGACGTGCCGGACGGTCCGGGTGGGGCAGACGGAGCGCGAGATCGCCGCCCGGCTGGAGTACGAGATGCAGAAGCGCGGGGCGAGCGGTTGCGCGTTTCCGTCCATCATCGCCGAGGGTCCCAATGCCGCCCTGCCGCACGCGGTGCCCGGTCCGCGTCGGGTGCGCCAAGGCAGTGCCCTCCTCTTCGATTGGGGCGCGATCTGCGACTTCTACCGCAGCGACTTGACCCGTATGGTCTTCGTCGGTACCATCCCGCCCAAAATCCGGAAGATTTACGCTATCGTGCGGGAGGCGCAAGAAAAGGCCATCGAGGCCATTAAGCCCGGCGAACGCATGTGCGACGTGGATGCGGTGGCCCGTCGGCACATCAAAAAGTGCGGTTACGGCAAGTATTTCGGACACGGTCTAGGGCACGGTGTCGGCCTGGACATTCACGAGCCGCCGCGGCTGTCCTGGATGTCCGAGGAGAAACTCGCCGCCGGGATGGTGGTGACGGTGGAGCCGGGCATCTACCTGCCCGGCGTCGGCGGGGTCCGCCTCGAAGACGACGTGGTGGTGACTGCTCTGGGTCGCAAGGTCCTGACCACGCTGAGCAAGGACATTGAGCAGGCGGTGATTTAACGGTCCGGCAAGGCAGCGCGCGGTCTAAGTCACGCCGGCCGGTGACGCCTTTCTTTTCGCGGAGACCTCCGTTGGTCGATGTCGAAGTCATCAAACGCTTGGTCGAAATCATGATCGAGAATGATCTGGCGGAGGTTTCGCTGCGCGACGGCGAGGAAGAGATTTCTCTCAAGAAAGCGCCGGCCCACCAGACTCCCGCGGTCTTCCACGTGCCCTTCGCGGGCACCGCGTCGGCAGCTCCCGCCGCGGCGTCGCCCGACAACAGCGCCGCGGTGCCGCGCGCCAAGGCGGAGGAAGACGCCGACGCCGGACTGTTGACCGTGCGTTCGCCGATGGTGGGTACCTTGTACGCCGCGCCCGATCCCGACTCCCCCTCCTATGTGAAGGTCGGCGACGTCGTCACCCCCGAAACCGTGGTCTGTATCATTGAGGCGATGAAGGTATTCAACGAGATCAAAGCCGGCCTCTCGGGGAGAATCGAGCGGATTCTGGTCGCCAACGCGCTGGCCGTGGAATTTGACCAGCCGCTGTTCCTGGTCCGGCCGACCTGAGCGAGCGGCCGCGTCGATAGGGGACCATGTTCAAACGCATCCTCATCGCCAACCGCGGTGAAATCGCGCTACGCGTGATTCGCTCCTGTCATGAGATGGGCATCGAAGCGGTGTGCGTGTTCTCGACGGAAGACCGCGGCGCCGAGTACCTCAAGCTGGCCGATCGGGCTATTTGTATCGGGCCGGCCAGCCCCGGTGACAGCTACCTGCGCAGCGACCGCATCATCGCCGCGGCGGAGGTGGCCGGCGCCGACGCCGTTCACCCCGGTTACGGCTTTCTCGCCGAGAACGCCCAATTCGCCGAGCAGTGCCGCGAGTGCAACCTCGAATTCATCGGACCCTCCGCCGATGCCATGCGCAAACTCGGCGATAAGGCCACCGCGCGGAGCATCGCCAAGAAGGCCAAGGTCCCCACCGTGCCGGGCAGTGATGGCGTGCTGGAGAATGACGCCGAGGCCGTCCCGCTCGCCAAGAAGATCGGCTACCCGGTGATGGTGAAAGCCTCGGCGGGCGGCGGCGGTCGCGGGCTGCGCATCGCCCGCAGTCCCGAAGAGTTGGAACGGACCCTCGCCCAAGCCCGACAAGAAGCCCTGGTCGCCTTCAAAGACGACGCCCTGTATCTCGAAAAATACATCGAGAACCCCCGGCACGTCGAAGTGCAGATCCTCGCCGACCACCACGGCAAGGTGCTGCACCTTTTCGAGCGCGACTGCACCGTGCAGCGCCGCTACCAGAAGTTGATCGAAGAGACGCCCTCCCCGGGCCTCGAGAGCCGCACCCGCGACGAACTGTGCAAGGCGGCGGTGCGCCTGGCAACGGCCGCCGGATACACCAGCGCCGGAACCTTCGAGTTCGTCGTGGACCGCAAGGGCAAACCCTATTTCATCGAAGCCAACGCGCGGATTCAGGTGGAACATCCCGTGACCGAGATGGTCACCGGCATCGACCTGGTCCGGGCCCAGATTCTGATCGCCGCCGGAGAGAAACTGCCTCTCGCCCAGCGGGACATCAAGCAGAACGGGGTCGCCATCGAGTGTCGCATCAACGCGGAAGACCCCGCCAACGGTTTCCGGCCCTGTGCCGGCACCATCAAGAAGTTTCGCCCCTGCGGCGGGTTCGGCGTGCGCGTGGATTCGCACGCCCACGACGGCTACCGCATCTCCCCGCGCTACGATTCCCTCATCGGCAAGCTGATCGTGCACCGCCCCACCCGGGCCGAGGCTGTCGCCTGCATGCGCCGCTGCCTCGACGAGTTCGTCGTCGACCCGATCAAGACCACCATCCCGCTTTACCGGGAGATTTTCCGCCACGAAGAGTTTCTGTCCGGCCAGTTCGACACCGGCTTCGTCGAACGCAACTTCCGGACTTGAATCAGGACCCAAACGGGACAGGTCCGTTCTGAACGGCGACCCACGTGTGTAGGCGCAGGAATAGCTCCGATGACCAGAGCGGACCTGTCCCGTCCCGTCGGCCCTACTGGTAAACGATGATCTCGGGCATCATGAGCACCACGCCCTCGCGGCGGAGCAGTTCCAGGCGGGTCAGGGCGGTGAGCACGGCCTGGAGCCGCTGCGGATCCAAGTGGCGGAGCAGCGGCAGGGCGGCATCGAACAAGGGCGAACCTTGGTCCAGGGGTGAGGTCCTCAGGCCGAGCGACAAACGATCCTCCTCATCTCCGCCGAACTCTTTCATAAGGAGCTCGAGGAAGTTCTTGGGTTCGGGAACGACGCGGACATCGTAATCGCCGATTCCGGCCTGGGCGGCGGCGAACTTGACGGCGTCGTCGAGGGTGCCGATCTTGTCGACCAGGCCCAGGGCCAGGGCCTGCTGCCCGGTGTAGACGCGTCCGCCGGCGAGTTCGTCGATGGGCTTGGTGAGGCGTTGGCCGCGACTGGCCACCACGTGGCCCTTGAACACGCCGTAAATCTCGTCCATCCAGGCCTGCATGCGGGCGCGCTCCTCCGGGGAGAAGACGCGGGCGGAACTGAGCAGGGTGGCGTTGGCGCCGCGCTTGTACTCCTTCCAGGTGATGCCGACCTTGTTCCACATCTCGGTGGTGGCGAGCTTGCCGCCGACGACGCCGATGGAGCCGGTGATGGTGGTGGCGTCGGCGAAGACGGTGTCGGCGGCGCAAGTGACGTAGTAGCCGCCGCTGCCGGCGACGTTGCCCATGGAGACGACGAAAGGCTTCTTGGCCTTCACGCGGCGGGTGGCGTCGAGGATGATCTCACTGGCGACCGCGGAACCGCCGGGGGAATCGACGCGGAGTACGACGGCCTTGACGTTGTCCTCCTCGGCGGCCTCGTCCAGGGCCTTGCGGATCGAGGTGCTCTTGGCGCCGCTGCTGCCGCCAAAGGGATTGACGTCTTCGCTGCCGAGGGAAATGGCCCCTTCGACGTAGACGATCCCGACCGCGGCCTTGGTGGGCTTGGGTTTGCCGCCGAACATCTCGCCGAAGACCTTGAAGATGGCAAAGGGGTTCGAGAAATCGAGTTCCGGCCGGTCCTTTTCGCCGTAGTGTTTGTCGAACTTGACCTCGGTCCCGAAGCGTTTCTGCAGGTCGGCGATGAAGTCCTGGCGATGCTGCACGGCGTCGATGATGCCGAGTTGGGCGGCCTTTTCCGCGGTGTAGGGGGCGCCGTCAATCCACTCCTTGACCTTGGCGGGGGGCACCTTTCGGCCGTCGGCGATGAGCTTGACGATGCTGTCGTAAATGCTGTCGAGGAGCCAATTGGTCATCTGTTCGGCTTCGGGGCTGGGGCCGGTGCGCATGAGGATTTCCGCGGCGCTCTTGTAGGCCCCGCAGGTGAGGAAGTCGGGGACCACGCCGAGCTTGTCGAGCAGGCCGCGGAGGTAGGGCGATTCGCCGTGGATGCCCATGAGCCACATGTCCGCGATGGGGACGGCGCTAACGTGGGAAGCGCCGGCGAGCAGCAAAAAGCCGCCCAAACCCATTTCGTCGACGTGGACGTAGACCTCTTTGTCGGCCGCCCGGATCTGGGCCATGGCCTGCCGGAGTTCCTCGATCTGAGCCGCACCCATTTGAGCGCCCTCGAGCAGGAGCACGACGGCTTTGACGTCCTTGTCGTCGCGGGCCTGCTTCAGGCGGGCCACCAGGTCCTTGAGGGAAACGCTTTTCTCCATGCCGAAGGAGAAGGTGGTGTCGGTGGGCTTCTCGGTGACGGGTCCGTCGAGTTTGAACACGGCCACCTTGGGCGTGTCCGCTTGGCCCGACTTGCCCCACTGCGCCAAGGCCGCCGGGACCGCCAGCAGAGGAAGGAGTGCCCCTATCATCCCATACTTAATTGTCTTTTTCATGACGTTGCCTCCAACGACCTTCGCGAGGCCGTTTGATCTGAACCACCACATGCTTGCCGGGGACCGACGACGCTGCCGCCCCGGCCGAGCCGGCTCCTATTCTAATGGTTTTTCGTCCGGCCGCATCCGGTATTGGCGTAGAATGACAACTATAGACAACGGCCCACGACATCCGACCGCGCCGAGAAGCATGGGAAGAAGCCCGTCGAAAGTGTCACGCACCCGAGGGGGACGACCGATGAGTGACGGACTGTCCCCGTGGGGACGGTGATGTATAATACCGGCGGGGGGGAAGTTGAGGTCGGGTATGAGCCAGATGATCCGACTCAAAACCTTGCTGGCCGAGCAGACCATGCCGTCCGCGCCCGAGTTGGTGCGGAGCGAGGCCGACGGAGCCGTGCGCTGCTTCGCCTGCGGGCATCGTTGCACCGTGCGGGTGGGCCGGACGGGGGTGTGCCGCGTGCGGTTCAACGAGGGCGGCGTGCTGCGGACGCCAGCCGGCTACGTCTCGTCGGTGCAGGTAGACCCCATCGAGAAGAAGCCGTTCTTCCACGCCTTCCCGGGCCGAGACGCGTTCTCGTTCGGGATGCTGGGCTGCGATTACCACTGCTCCTATTGCCAGAACTGGATCACCAGCCAGACGTTGCGTGACGACCGGGCCATCAGCCGCCCGCACTTCGCCACGCCGGAGCAGTTGGTGGACCTGGCGGCGGAACACGGCACGCCCGTGATGGTCAGCACGTATAACGAACCGCTGATCACCTGCGATTGGGCGGTGGAGATCTTCAAGCCCGCCCGCCAGCGCGGGATCGTGTGCGGTTTCGTGAGCAATGGGAACGCAACGCCCGAGGCGCTGGAGTTCATCCGCCCGTACGTCGATCTGTACAAGATCGACCTGAAGACGTTCGACGACAAGCGCTATCGGCAATTCGGCGGGGTGCTGGCGACCGTGTTGGACACCATCCGGCGGGCGCAGCGGATGGGCTTTTGGGTGGAGGTGGTGACCCTGCTGGTGCCGGGGTGGAACGACGGCGCGGAGGAAATCCGGCGGATCGCGGATTTCCTGGTCGAGGTTTCCGCGGACATCCCGTGGCACGTGACGGCCTTTCACCCGGACTACAAGATGGTAGAGAACCGGCGTACGCCGGCGGAGACGCTGGCCCGGGCGTACGAGATCGGGCACAGCGCGGGGCTGCATTACGTGTACGCGGGCAATGCCCCGGGGGCCCTCCAGCACCACGAGGACACGTTCTGCCCCCAATGCCACGCCACGCTTATCCGGCGGACTGGGTTTTACGTCGAGGAGAACGTGATGGTGGAGGGGTGCTGTCCGTCGTGCCGGACCCGCGTCCCCGGCGTGTGGGAGAAGAACCCGCCCGGTCGGTCGAAGGGGTTGGGGATGCCGCAACGGGTGCGGCTGTAAGATCCGGTGGCAATTCCGATAAGTTCCCGGGCGACGTGGGCATAGGCTGCGACTTGACTGAAGCAGGAAGTCGTGGTATCATTTTATAAGCAGCGAATTTCATGTTTAGGACGAGGTGCGTATGATTCAGCTTCAGGACATCTGCTCTCTGACGGACTTCCAGCGCCATGTGAAGGCGCACATCGCCCGGCTCAAGAAGACCGGCCGCCCGGAGGTTCTCACGGTCAACGGTATGGCGGAACTGGTGGTCCAAGATACCCGGTCGTATCAACGCCTGCTCGACGCCCTTGACCGGGCGGAAGCCCTCGAAGGAATCCGTCGCGGGTTGGAATCGATGAAGCGTGGTCAGGGCCGACCCGCCGAGAAAGTCTTCGAGGAAATGCGTAAGAAGTACCATATTCCACGCGACCTATGAAATATCAGGTCATCATCGAACCGCCCGCCCAAACGGACATGGAGGCCGCCTATTGCTGGATTGCCGCTGACTCGCCGACCCATGCGGCTCAGTGGTACAATAGACTGCTGGAGGCCATTGATACCTTGGAGCATCTCCCTGAGCGATGTGGCCTGGCTCCCGAGAGCGAGGCGTTCGAAGAGGAAATCCGCCAACTTCTGTACGGAAAGTACCGGGTTCTCTTCACCATGACGCGAGATGCCGTTCATGTCCTCCACGTTCGGCACGGTGCGCGCCAGGCGCTCGCGCCGGAGGGAGGGACCGAGGAAAACGAGGCGTTCGAAGAGGGCTAAGACCAAGAACGTATGCAAGATGGTTCCGCGGTCGCCGTTGTTCAGCGGGCGCTGAGTCCCGGGTCGTCGGTAAGCTCGGGGGCGCGATAGAGGGGGCGGTCGAGGGGAAACAACGCATCACTCCGCAAGCGTGGGGCGATCACGGACTCGATGAACCGGGGTGAGGTGACACTGGTGTGTCCCCCAGTCCAGCCGTATCCGGCATAGGCCGGCCGCCAGGGGAGGTTGACCACCTTGCGATAGGGGGCGCGCTCGGCGCGGGCCAGGATGGTGGGCATCCGCACGCCGACCTGGCCCACGGCGGAACCGGTGCCGCCGTCGGCATTGAGCGGGGTCATGGCCAGGATGCCGTCCTCGGGGCTGGCGGTGGCGTAAAGGTGCCCGCGGACGTGGTCCAGGGCGCGGCGCAGGTCGCGTCCGGCGGAGATCGAGGAGGAGAGCAAGACCACATTGTCCACCTGGACGCCCGGGGCGAGTTCCTCAAGGGCGGTCACCAGGATGGCCGTCCCCGCGCTCAAGCCGATCAGATGGATCGGGCCGTCCGGGTCGGCCGCGCGGAGGCGCTCGATTTCGTGGGCTAGGGCGCTGGCGCGGGCGCCGGCCCGGGCGACCAGGAGGTGATCGACACCGGGGCCGAGGAACCAGGTCCACATGAACGACTGAAACCGGCCGTCGTATCCACCCTGGCGGAGCCCCTGTCGCACGTTACCGGCGTAGCCGAAATGACCGGCGCCGTCGAGGAAGATGACCACGGGTGTCTCAAGTTTGGCACCACAACCGGCGGCGAGCAGGCCCACGGACAAGACCCAGGCCCGGCGTCGCGGGCCAGGCCATCGGGCATCGCAGCGTCGAACGTCGCCTTGGCTAAAGTCATCACATGACATCGTTGATACCCTCGTGTCATTCCCGGGTGGGGGCAATGTATCAGAAACACTTTGTCTTGACACGGTGAGCGGAGGGGCGTTCAATGAGCACCCCGGCGGGGAGGCCGCGGCAGGCGCGAGGACCATGACGGAGAATACCCCGATACGACGCATCGCCGTCGGGGCGGACCACGGCGGCTTCGAACTTAAGGAGCGGATCAAGGCGCACCTCCAGCAGCGTGGACTGGCGGTGGAAGACTGCGGCACCGGCAGCCAGGAGCCGGTGGATTACCCGGTGTTTGCCCGGGCCGTCGCCGAATTGGTGGCCGACGGGAAAGCGGACCGCGGCATCGTGGTGGACGGGGCGGGGATCGGCTCGGCCATGGTGGCCAACAAGCGGCCGGGGGTACGGGCGGCCTTGGCTTACGATGTTTCTTCGGCGCGGAACAGCCGGGAACATAATGATGCCAACGTCTTGACGCTGGGTGCCGGGCTGATCGGAGCGAACCTGGCCCTGGAAATCGTGGACGTGTGGCTGGCGACGGAATGCACGGCGGAGCGACATTTGCGGCGGGTGGCCATGATCGAACCGCCGCCCGCCCGGACGGCGGCCGGCGGACCGAGCGCCGAGCCCGGTTCCGCCGGCGGGGAGAGCCACTTGGACCAGCTCAGCGAGCAGGACCTGGAACGGATCGTCCGGCGCATCGCCGAACTGGCCAAGACTGCGCCCGGACCGGGCGGTTCACTCGCGGAGACGTGCACTAACGTCGCGTGCGCGTTCTGCAAGGTCTGCGCCGAGACCAACCCGGAACTGGTGCGGCAATTCGTGGGTCTGGGGGCCGACCGGATCGTACACCGGCCCGGGGCGGGCCCGGTCCCGCACGAATTGTCCCGGTATATCGACCACACCCTGCTCAAGCCCGACGCTACGGCCACACAGATTGAGGAGCTTTGCGCGGAGGCGGCCCGGTACGGTTTTGCGAGCGTGTGCGTGAATCCCAACTGGGTGGCGCTGGCGGGCAGACGCTTAAGCGGCACGCCGGTGAAGGTTTGCTCGGTGGTAGGTTTCCCCTTGGGGGCGCACGTGCCGGAGATCAAGGCCTTGGAAGCCCGCCGGGCCATCCGCGACGGGGCCCGCGAAATCGACATGGTCATCAACGTAGGGGCGCTCAAGGGCGGCGACGACGAGTTGGTGTACCGTGACATCCGCGGCGTCGCCGAGGTCTGCCTCGAGGGGCGGAGCCTGTGCAAGACCATTATCGAGGCGGCCCTGCTCACCGACGAAGAGAAGGTCCGGGCCTGCCGGTTGGCCAAGCGCGCCCGGGCGGATTTCGTGAAGACCTCGACCGGTTTCGGTCCGGGCGGGGCGACGGCTCATGACGTGGCCCTGATGGCGGAAGCGGTGCGCGGGACGAAGATGGGGATCAAGGCCGCGGGCGGAATCCGCACCTTGGAGGACGCCCGGAAGATGATCCAGGCGGGGGCCACCCGTTTGGGGGCCAGCGCGGGCGTGAAGATCGTTCAGGAATCCAAGGGGATGACCGTCTCGGAGGGGGAAGCGGTCCGGAAGTATTGACCGGGGCGAGGGAATTGACGATTGATGATTGACGATTGACGATTGGGGATTGGGCGAATCCGAGCCCCGAGCGCAAGCGAGGGGTTCAAATCGAACCGCGACCGTAAGGGAGCGAGAAATCGTAGGGCGAGCATTGCCCACCCTATGAAGACTGGGTCCCGCCAGTGGCCCAACGAGGAATACGACCATGGTGGATTTGCGAGCGTACGTGTTTCTGGACAGTCTGCAGCCGCAGTTTGCGTCGTTCCAGGCAACCGTCTCCCAGGGCTTCCTGCCGGTGGCCGGGCAGGCTTCCCTGTTCGTGGAGATATCGCCGGGCATCGAGATCAACCGCATCACCGACATTGCCCTCAAGGCCACGCGGGTCACCCCCGGTATGCAGATCGTCGAACGGCTGTACGGGATGCTGGAGCTCCATTCGGACTCGCAAGCCGACATCCGGGCCGCCGGGCGGGCGATCCTGCAAGCCCTCGAACTCCAGGAGGAGGACCGCAAGAAACCCGCGGTGGTGTCGAGCCAGGTCATCCGGCGGGTGGACGACTACCAGACCCAACTCATCAACCGCATGCGGCACGGGAACATGATCCTGCCGGGGCAGACGCTGTACATCATGGAGTGCGAACCGGCCGCCTACGCCGCCCTGGCCGCCAACGAGGCGGAGAAGGCGGCCCAGATCAACATTCTGGAAGTCCGGGCCTTCGGCAGCTTCGGACGGGTGTATCTGGGCGGGGAGGAACGGGACATCGACGTGGGCTATCGGGCGGCCGCCGCCGCCGTCGAAGGCGTCACCGGCCGCGCTGACGAGCAGAAGAAGAAAAAGGAATAAGCCAAGTAGGGTGCGTCCCGGACGCACCGGTTTGGACTACACGGCAGGGTGGCAGGGTGGCATGCCTAAGCGGAGCGGAACGTAGTGGAGCGAAGCGCAGGCATGCCAGACGTACCGGAGGGTGAAGGGCCCCACATGCCCGCGCCTTTCGCTAACGCGGCAGGCTTGGGCATGCCACCCGGCCGGCCGCGGCGATCGAGGGCGTGTCCAGCCGGGCCGAAGAGAAGAAACGAAAAGAGTAGAGTGGGCCATGCTCATCCTACGTAGGAGGTTCTCGCACAATGGCAGAAGCTTTGGGAATGATTGAGACGCGTGGTTTTGCCGCCATGGTCGAAGCCAGTGACGCGATGGTCAAGGCGGCCAAGGTCGAGCTGGTCTCGTATGAGAAGATCGGCGGCGGATACGTCACGGCGATCATCCGCGGCGACGTGGCGGCGGTGAAGGCGGCGTGCGACGCGGGCCAGGCGGCAGCGGCGCGGGTCGGGGAGATTGTGACGGTCCACGTTATCGCCCGACCGCATCCCAATGTGGACACGGTGTTGCCGCTGGGTCGGGCCGAACAGGCCGCCGCGGAAAGTAAGAAGAAATAGCCGTGGGTCGGGGATACCTACCCCGCTCAAGGGTTTCGGCTCGGCAGGAGCCTCGCCCTCCCGGTTGAACGCGCCCGTTTAGCGTGGATGGAGCGCTAGCCAAAGTCGCCGGCAGGGACGATGGAGCAGTTCAATGCTACTAGCCAGAGTGGTCGGCACGGTGGTCTCGACGAAGAAAGAACCGAGCATGGACGGGCTGCGCTTCATGGTCCTGCAACCGGTGGACCTTGAAGGGCAACCGTCCGGCGCCCCCGTGGTCGCGGTGGACGCGGTCGGGTCCGGCCCGGGCGAAGTGGTCCTCTATGCCACGGGCAGCTCCGCGCGACAGACCACGGTCACCGACAAGCGGCCTTGCGACGCGGTGATTATGGCCATCGTGGACCAATGGGAAGTCCGCGGGGAGATGAAGTACCGCAAGGGCGAGGAGTGAACCGAACCGCGACCGTCAGGGAGCGGTCTTCGGCCGGGTGGCATGCCCAAGCCTCCCGAAGGGGGGCGCGGGCATGGAAAACGCCATGAGGACCGAAGGGCTTGACATGGCCGCGCTTTGCTTGGCTATGCCACCCCGCCGCTGGGCTTCTGCCAGAGATGGGTGATCCGCGAATCGGAGGAGCCGCACGGTGTCTCCGCTGAGTGACCAACAAGTCGATCAGATCGCGCGGCGGGTGGTCCAGCATCTGGGAGCAGGCAACGCACAGATGGTTCCGCCCCCGCCGACCGCGTGCGGCGTAGCCGGGCGCGCTCTGCCGCCGGCCACGCCTCCGTCGGGGATGCCCGGGGTCTTCGCCGAGTTGGACTCGGCGGTGAACGCAGCCACGCGGGCTTTCCAGGAACTCGACCACATGCCCTTGGCCGTCCGCGAGAAGATCATCTCCAGTATCCGCGAGACCATGCTCGCCAACGCCGAGACCCTGGCCCGCGAGGCCCACGCCGAGACGGGCTTGGGCCGGTGGGAGGACAAGATCATCAAGAACCGGCTGGTGGCGGCGAAAACGCCCGGCACCGAAGACCTGGCGCCCAACGCCCGTAGCGGGGACCGCGGGCTGACCCTGATGGAGCGGGCCCCTTTCGGCGTGATCGCGTCGATCACGCCGTGTACCAACCCGACCTCGACGATCATCTGCAACGCCATCGGCATGGTCGCCGCCGGTAACAGCGTGGTCTTCAACGTCCACCCGGCAGCCAAACAGGTCTCCACGCATAACGTCGCGCTCTTGAACGAAGCCATCATGCGCGCGGGCGGGCCGCCGAATGTAGTCACGACCTTGGCGGAACCCACCATCGAGACCGCCCAGGCCTTGATGAAGCACCCCGGCATCCGCCTGCTGGTGGTCACGGGCGGTCCGGGTGTCGTGGAGGCGGCCATGCAGAGCGGCAAACGGGCCGTCTGCGCCGGTCCGGGCAATCCGCCGGTGGTCGTGGATGAGACGGCTGACATCGCTCTGGCCGGTCGCCAGATCGTGCGCGGAGCCTCCTTCGACAACAACGTGATCTGCACCGACGAAAAGGAAGTCTTTGTGGTGGGGGCGGTGGCCGACGACCTGCTCCGCGTCATGGGTCAGAACGGGGCCGTCATTCTGAACCGCGCCCAGACGAAACAGATGGAGAAAGTGATCTTCCAGGAAATCCGCGGGCCGCGGCAAGCCGGCGTGGTGGACCGCAGCCTCATCGGTAAGAACGCTTCGGTCATTTTGAGCAAGATCGGGGTCGAAGTCGGTGACGAAGTTCGCCTGGCGGTCATGGACGTGGACGCCAATCACCCCCTGGTCTGGACCGAGCAACTGCTTCCGGTCCTGCCCGTGGTGCGGGTCTCCAACGCCGACGAGGCGATTGATCTGGCCGTGGCCGCCGAGGGCGGACGCCGGCACACCGCGGCCATGTACTCGCGGAACATCGACAAGCTCAGCCGCATGGCCCGGGTGATCAATTGCAGCATCTTCGTGAAGAACGGTCCGTGCTACGCGGGGCTGGGCGAGGGTGGGGAGGGTTACACCTCGTTCTCCATCGCCAGCCCGACGGGCGAGGGTCTGACCGGACCGCGGACGTTCTCGCGCGAACGCCGCTGCGTCCTAGTGGACCATTTTAGGATTGTCTGACTGCGGATGGGGAAGAGAATCACGAAAACACGAAAGGGCGAAAGCACGAAAATAGAGCATGGATGTGAGCTTTCGGAACCATAGATGAATCGGCAGCCAGCGATCGCCGTGCTCGAGTTCGATAGCGTCGCTGTCGGTACGCGCGCCGCGGACGCGATGGCCAAGAAGGCCCCGCTGGACACCTTCCGGGCGGGAACGGTGCAGCCGGGCAAGTATGTTGTGCTCGTCGGCGGAACGGTAGGGGACGTGGAGGAATCCCACATCGAGGGGCTGCGCGTGGGAGCGGAGGCCTTGACCGACGAGGTTTTTCTGCCGGACGTACACGGTCAGGTCTACGAAGCCGTCGCCGGCCGACGGCAAGCTGTGGTCGGCGAGGCACTCGGCGTCATTGAGGCCACAGGGCTGGCGGCCACGGTGCTGGCCGCCGACAAGGCCGTGAAGGCGGCGGCGGTCACCATTGTGGAAATCCGGCTGGGAGACGGCTTGGGCGGCAAGGGGATCACACACCTGACCGGGACTGTCCATGACGTACAGGCGGCGGTGTCGGCCGGTCTGGCGGCTATCACCCGGCCCAATGTCACCGTGCGGCACACCATCATCCCGGCGATGGACGACAGCTTGCGGCAGAGCATCAAACGCTCCACGTTGTTTCACGTGAAACAAGGAACATAACCTATGTTGCTGGGGAAGGTTATCGGGACCGTGGTGCCGTGCGTCCGATATGCGGGGTTGGAGGGCGTGCCATTTCTGATCGTGCAGCCGCTGGACCGCACTGGCAGCCCCAAGGGACCCGCGGTGGTGGCCGCTGACGCGACGAAAATGGCCGGTCCGGGCGAACTGGTCGCCTACGAGGGCGGGCGCGAGGCCGCCTTGGCCCTGGACCCCTGGTTCGTGCCGGTGGACCACAGCATCATCAGCATCGTGGATGAAGTCAGCCGCAAGGGATGGAAGAACGCTTGAATCCGGTATTGGGCACAGACAAAAGACATTAGATTAGTGTAGTGCCTCAGTGAAACTGCAGCTTATCCGAACCGCGACCGTGAGGGAGCGGCGTGACTTGGCGGCGTGCTAGACCGCTCCCTGACGGTCGCGGTTCGGCAAAGAATACGTTGCGTCAATTGTGAGGCACTGCATTAGCCACACAGGACACAGAGAGCACAGCGCGGGCTGATCTGGGATCGAGCAGGGCATGATTCTCGGGCGGGTCAAAGGGGTAGTGGTGGCGACGATCAAGCATCCGGTGTGGCAGAATCGGCGCGCGCTGCTGGTGGACCGCATCGACCCCGAAGGGCGGGAGCTGGGCGGTTACCTGGTGGCTTTCGACGCCGTGGACGCGACCGTCGGGCAGATCGTGCTCGTCATCGACGAGGGCAACTCGGCCCGGCAGGTCATCGGCGATCCGCAGGCCCCGGTCCGTTCGGTGATCATCG
>JBGPAW010000022.1:0-20101 GCA_041480905.1 Phycisphaerae bacterium | reverse complement strand
TGGGCACGTGCTACGCCTTCCAGGTGGTGCTGGACAATCTGGCCGGCACGGTGCAGTTGTCCATTGACGGGGCGGCGCGGCTCAGCCCGCCCGCGACGGTCCTGGAGGAGGGGGCCCGGCGGATGGACGACTTCCGCGTGCAGGCGGTGTCCAACGAGATGCTCAGCGGGGGCAACACGGGTTTGAAGCTCGACGCCTTCGCACTATGCACGACCGGTCGGCTGGCCCCGCCCGCCCAGTGGGACTGCAACGGGAACGGCGTGCTGGACGCGTGCGACGTCGCCGCCGGGACCAGTCCGGACTGCAACGGAAATGGGATTCCGGAAGAGTGCGAGTCGGGCGACTTTAACGGCGACCAAAGTGTTAATCTAACGGACTACCAGACTCTCCAAGGCTGCCTGACCGGCCCCGGTGGGTCGTTGGGCTCCGGCTGCGGATCTGGTGACTTCGACTGCGACGGCGACATCGACCTGCGTGATTTGGCGGGCTTCCAACGTGCTTTCGGCCGATGACGTGGAGGAAGGAGAGCCGCTAATCACCGTTCCAGCCGCGCCAAGGCCCAATCGACGTGAGCGCCTTTGGTGCTTCCGTTTGGCGATGTCACCAGTTTAAGACGGGTGGCGTCGGCGAGCGGCAGGTCGATTTCCACCGGACGATCTCCGGCCCGGAACGGCTGCTCGGTGGAAAACGAGAGCCGGTCATCCAAGAATACCCTAACGCGCGCCGACCCGTCGAAATGCCGGTTGATACCGGCAAGGGCACGAAACACGCGATACCCACCGGGCAGTTCGTAGATAAGCGTCGAACTGGCGTGCGTGCCGACGCCGCGTAAGTAGTGGTGGTCCCGGAGATAGATCACCCCGCCCTCCACTGACCGATCGCGCGCCGGTTCGCCGTACTCTTGTCTCTGTGAAACCGGCGTAAGCTCGCTAAGGTACAACACATCGGCTTGCGAACGGGGCATCGCCCGGTGATGGGCGATGCCAACACAAATCGCCAGGATGACCGCGCCTAGCATGGCGACGCGGGTCAGCCAGCCAAACCATGTCACCAAAGCTGACGCAGGCGGGGCGGGGGTCGAGTCAGGAGGCAGCGCGCGGTCGCCTACCCTGTGCGCGCGGGGCGGCCCGGCGGCGGGTACCGCCGCCGACCCCAGCAGACCGCCGAAACACACCAGCCACAACACCATCGTCAGTCGCGCGATGTCGCTCCCGATCTCGTTCACGGGTTGGGCAACCGTCAGATTCAAGAGCAACAAGATGGACAGCAGCACGTAGACCCGCTCGCGCCACCGACTCTGCACGGCCCATATCGGCAGTACGGCGATGACCGGGTAAGTGTAACGCTCGTGCATCTCGGTAAGGCACAAGAAAAACGCCAGCACGAGCAGCCCGGCCGCCAACGCCCGGTCCGCTGCGCCGTGTCTTCGGCTGTAAAGCGTGAGCACCACCGCCACCGCGAGGGTAAACAACCCCATCGCGATGCGCCGATAGGTCAGCCACAGAAACCATGAGGCGTGGTCTGCCACCTCCACCTGGCCGGCGGCAGCCGCCTCCACCAAGAACCGCGGCACGCTCTCGTCGGGGATGTTGGGATGACCGATGAGATACCACACGTTGAACGCATTCTGCGAAAGCTTGCCGTACTGGCCGACCACGCGGACATACCCGCGCTGCAAAGCGACGGGCAGCGTGCCGGTCCCAACAAACGGAGCGAGAACGGGTACCGCGGCCAGGATGCCGCCGAGGATACACCAAGTCAGCCCTCGCCAGCGCTTCTGGCGGTAGACATCAAACAAGACCAGCGGCACGAAGACGACTGACTGAAACTTCTGCAGCAGTGCCAGCGCCGTCGCGGCGCCGGCCAAAGCCGGCCACCGGCGATTCAGCGCCACCAGGGCACATAGCGCCAAACCGGAATGGATGCTGTCCACCTGTCCCCAATAAGCGGAATTGTACAGGGCTACGGGGTTGAGAAAATAGAGCGCGGCGGCGAGCACGCCGGCCCGCGAGCCGGTCAGCCGACGCACCTCGACGTACAGCAGGACCGCGATGCCGATGTCCGTCAAACAAGCTGGCACGCGCAGACACGCCCGCAGCCACACCGTGTCGCGCAGGCCCAGGTCCCAGTGGGACAGCGCCGCGCCCAGCCCGCGCAGGATGAGTAAGTACAAGGGCGGATAGTTGCACGACGCATCGGCGGCGTAGAACCCCTCTAGCCCGTGCTCAACCAATCCGCGCATCCATCTCAGGAATAGATTAACGTCCGACAGGTGTCCGTCTCGCGTGCTGAGCACCGCCCGAGCCGCCATCCCCGCGACCAACACGAGGGACATCCCGACCCACCCGGGATGCCGCTCCGCAAAGCCGCGCAGGGAATTCCCCAAGCGGCCCCCCAGTCCGGCGTGGAGTTCAACAGAAGCATCAGCGCCGTCCGCCATGCCGCTACGGTAGTCCTCGCTGTCGCGCGCGTCCAGCCGCCTGACCGCGTGCGGATGGCTTGCCGCGTAGCTCGGCCCGGGCATAATGCAACCGATGCGCATTCTGATAGTGGAAGACAACCCGAAGATGGCCCGCTTCATCCGTCAGGGTCTCACCGAGAACGGCTACACGGCGGCGGTGGTCAGCAGCGGCCATGACGGGGAAGATCGGGCCGCCGCCGAGTCTTATGATCTTATCATCCTGGACGTGATGCTGGCCGCTCAGGACGGCATGGCGACCTGCCGGAACCTTCGCCGCCGGGGGGTGAAGACGCCGATGCTGATGCTGACGGCGTTGTCCGCGACGGCCGACAAGGTGCGGGGACTCGACGCCGGGGCCGACGATTATCTTACTAAACCATTCGAATTCGAGGAGTTGCTGGCCCGGATACGGGCCCTGCTGCGGCGCGGGCGGGCCGAGGAAGCCGCGCGCCTGAAGTTCGCGGACTTGGAGATGGACCTGGTGTCGCGCACCGTCACCCGGGCGGGCCAGAAGATCAAGCTGACCGCCAAAGAGTTCGGGCTGCTGGAATTTTTCCTGCGCAACCCGGAGCGCGTGCTGACGCGGACCGCGATCGGCGAGCACGTGTGGGACATGAACTTCGACAGCGACAGCAACGTGATCGACGTGTACGTGAGCATGCTGCGCCGCAAGATCGACAAGGGTTTCGAGCCGCGTCTGCTCCATACCGTCATCGGCACCGGTTACCTGCTCGGCGCCGAGGAGCCCAGCGTTTGACCGCAGCCCGCCGGCGGGAATAAAGATGGGGCGCCGCTTTCGGACACTTTGCTTTAGGCTGACCCTGCTGTACACCGTTGTGTTCGGGGTGGTCTTCGCCGGACTGGGAGTTGTCGGCTGGCGCCTGGCGGGCCCTAACGAGTCCCGGCGCGCCCTGGGTTCTATCTTGCTGCTGGCGATTCCCGGTGGTCTGCTGGCGGCCGGCCTGGCGGCATGGCGGGGAGCAAAGCGCTCTCTGGCGCCGATCGGCCGAATCACGCAGGAGGTCGAGCGCCTGGGTGCGGAGGACCTGTGCCGGCGTCTCGATTCGCCCGGCGGCGGGGATGAAGCGGCCGAATTAGTGAAATCGATGAATCAACTGCTCGACCGCCTGGAGGTGGCGTTCACGGCCCAGGAACGCTTTCTGGCCGGCGTGTCCCACGAATTGAAGACCCCGCTTTCCGTCCTGCTCGGCGAGGCCCAAGTGCTCATGCAGCGGGAGCGGACCGCGGAGGAAATCGAGCGTTTCGTCGCCAGTGTGCAGGACGAGGTCCGCTCCCTGGCGCAAACCGTGGATAGCGTGCTGGTGCTGGCCCGGGCCGAGGCCGGCTTACGCACGCCCTTCGCGGGCGAGGTGCCGCTCAATGACGTGGTGATGGACGCCGTCCAGCGCTGTCAGCCGTTGGCCAAGCAGCAGGAAGTCCGTCTGGTGCCGCACCTGGCTCTGCCGCAAGGGGATGAGCCGCCGCCCTACGTCCGAGGCGATGGCGAGCTCCTGCGGCTGCTGTTCGTGAATCTGCTGCGCAACGCCATACACTTCTCTCCCGCGGACGAGGCCGTCGACATCGCGGTCGCCGTCCAGGGCGAGGGCGCCTCCGTGCGGGTGCGGGACCGCGGGCCGGGCATTCCGCCGGAGCATCTGCACCGGGTGTTCGAGCGGTTTTTCTGCGTCCCGCGCGCGGAAGGCACTTTCCGAGGCGCGGGGCTGGGGCTGACGATTGTCCGTGGAGTGGCCCGTCTGCACGGCGGGACCGTCGCGGTCTGCAATCATCCGCAGGGCGGCTGCGAGTTCGTGACTCATCTGCCGCTGCTCCGGCGAGAATAAAGTGCCGTAGATTAACGAATTTTCATGCCGCTTTCACCCTGTTTTCCTGTTTTCAGCCGCACCGTTCACACTCTTGGCTGTGAAGCCGATCGGCGGGGGCGAGTCGATGCCGTCGCGCGGGACCAGTGGAAATATGAAATAGGGGACAGGGGACAGTCACCTATTTAGGCGCCGTGGCCGCCGGCGGCGGCACGTCCGGGCTGATCTTCAGCAAGACCGACGCCTTCTACCTGGTCACCATCACCAACGGGTCACGGAACAACATCGAACTGCGCCACTTCGGCGACGGCCGCTCGGGCACCGGGCAGCAGACCCTGGACAGCACCTCGGCCACGATCAGCACGGGCACGGAGTACACCATCCGGGTGCAACGGCTCCCGCGGCACGTGAAGTACGAGGTGCTCAACGGCTCCACCCTGCTGGCCTCCAAGGACTACGACTCCGCCACGGACCTGGGCGACGGGACCTTCGGGCTCTACGGCGGCTGGACCGACGGGGTGGAGTTCGACGATTTTAGCTTCACCCGCTTCGACGCCGGGCAGACCAACCTCCTTGACTCGCGGCCAGCGCGTTGCGTTGGGCTGACACGGCGTGTCAGCCGCGGCAGAGCCGCGCCGCGTGTCAAGGACTCTGGGCCGCCTCGGCCAAGACCACCCTGGACACCGGCAACGGCAACCTCAAGGTGGAGACCCCCGAGCGCGGCGGGGTCAGTAAGCTGGAATGGGCGGGAGACGCGGACTACCTCGCCCAGGCCGACGTCAACCTCAACCCTTGACGCGCGGTGCGGGCAAAGCCCGCGGCTCGCTCCGCGACCTGTCCCGCAAGGCGGAACACCGCGCGTCAAGGGTCAACAGCGGCGACTGGGCCGACCTGATGGTCTCCTTGACACGCGGCGGACGCTTCGCGTCCGGGTGCTGCGCACCCTGCGGCGCAGCCGCGCCGCGAGTCAAGGATCGATCCCGATAACTACTACGCCGTGCGATTAGATAAGGACACCGGGGGCGGCAGCGGCTCCCTCAAGCTGCTGGCGGTGGTCCGGGGCTATGAGAGCACGGTGGCCTCGACCACCTACAGCACGGCGGCCACGGTCACCCTCAAGGTGAAGATCGCCGGCACCGGCCTGACGGCGTCTGCCCTTGACGCGCGGGAAACGCCTCGCGTTTGAGCCGCAGGCTCGCGGCGAAGCCGCCCCGCGTGTCAAGGGTGCGGTGGACGGCACGGCCGACGGAACGGGGCAGGTCCGCAATCCTTGACATCCTCGCCGCCGGCCGTTGAGTAGGTCAAGGACAGGTCCGCCATCGCTTCAGCCCCACACCACCTCCCGCGCGTCGAATACCGGACCCTCCGCGCAACACAGCGCGTATCGCCATCCGTCCGGGTCGTCGGCGTCTCGCACCTTCACCGCGCAAGATTGGCACGTGCCCGTGCCACAAGCCATCTCCCGCTCCAAGCACACGTAGCAGACGATGTCGCGCGTCGCGCACCATTGGGCCACCCCCGCCATCATGGCCTCGGGGCCACAGCAGTACACCACCATGTCGGCCTCGGCGCCGTTCCAGGCTTCTCCGTAGGCAGCCAGGGCGTCACCAATCGTGCCCCGGAATCCCACACTTCCGTCGTCCGTGCTCAGGACGACCGGCGTACCGAAGCGCACGAACTCCTCCGCTGCCGGCATGGCAGAGACACCGTCTCGGGGCAGCCGGCCCTCTGAAACACTCAGGGTCAGCGGCACCAGGTCGCGCGTGCGGGCGCCATAGAACGCCACCGTCGCCTTACCCGCCTGATGAAGATGCTCCGCCAGCCACAGCACCGGTGGAAGACCCACCCCGCCGGCCACCAACCACGCCACCGGTTTGGACCGGATGATCGTGAACCCGCGCCCGAGAGGTCCGAGTACGCTCACCGCATCGCCAGAGCGCAGCGACGCCATCCACTGCGTGCCGACGCCGCAGACACGGTAGATCACGTCCGCCGCGCACCGTTCGCCGTGCGACCGCAGACCCGCGATGCTGAAAGCCCGCCGCAGAAAGGGTCGGGAAAGTGATCCTGCCCGATCAGCCGGCAGGCCCAGATGGAGGAATTGGCCGGGGCAGGCAGGGAGCGGAAGCGGCACGTGCAGGGTCAGGCGATAATGGTCTCGGCAGAGGCGTACACGGTCAGCCACCACGGCTTCCATCAAGCGACCGGCGCCGGCGGAAGGTAAAGAATGAAGGTCATCGGTCATGGGAGCAGATTAATCGCTGCCCAACAACCGATCCACGTCTACGACCTCATAAAAAACTCCCGGGATTGGTTCGGGTAACCAAGCCCGGAAGTGCGCCACGGCTAGAAGAGCCGCATGTCAATCAGCCGGTACCTCCTGCTGTAGCACCGGCCTGTGAAAACCTTCAGAACGCGTCGGAGTCTAGCATGCGCGGGAGATGGTGTCAATGAAAGAAGGCGATTTCCAGGGTAATTATTTGTAAATGTAAGGTCTTTGTTTACAATATCTTATGACACTAAAGTGTTCCTGTAGAAGAGCCCCCCGCGGAGACTCCCCGAAGACGGTTCAATCGTCTACGTGTCTCGATTTTGGGACATGTGCTGGGGCTGAAACTCGGTCTTGATATTTCAGAAGCTGCTGAAAGAGTTGGTTCTCCAATTCCGTCATGCCCAGGGACCGGGCCAGTTCGACCGCCCGCTGGATCGCCTCGACGGCCGGTTCGTACTCCCCGACCGCGGCGTAGGCTGCGGCGAGGGTGCGGAACGCCTCCGGCCGGGGAGCTTCGAGACGCTCTACGACCGCAGTGGCCAACTCCAAGGCCCGCGCCCCGTCCCGCACAGAATCGTCCGGCGCCGTCGCCAGCACCTTGGCCAACTCGTGCATCAAAGTGACTTGCCCGGCCTGATCCCGCAGACCCTCTTCCAGGAGCCTCACCGCTTGGGCGTATTCGCCGAGTTGTTGATAGGACACCGCCAGGTTGACCCGTAGTCCCACGTCCCGCGGCTTCAGCTCGAGCGCCCGGCGATAGCCCGCCGCGGCGTCTTCAAAGCGGCCGGCTGCGTACGCCATCCCCGCCAGGTCGCCCAAGGCCTCAAAATAGGTTGGATGCAACTCCAACGCCCGGCGATAGGCGTTTTCTGCCCCGGTCAGGTCGCCGGTTCTGCGGCGACAAACCCCCATCCGAACCCACGCCTCAGCCATACCCGGGTCGAGGGAGAGGGCGGCCTGATAGTACTCCACGGCTTCGGCGTAACGTCCGTCGTCCTCACAGAGGATGCCGAGGTTGCGCAGCGCGGGCGCATTCTTGGGATCGGCGCGGAGAGCGGCCTGAAACTGGTCCCAGGCTTTTCCCCGCTCGCTGCGGGCACGGTACAAGCGTCCGAGAGCGTTGAGTGCGGGCGTACAGGTGGAATCCAGATCGACGCAGGCGCGATAGTTTTCCAAGGCGCCGTCCAGGTCGCCGGTACGTTCGAGCTCCAGACCCAGGTTGTAAAGGACCTCGGAGCGATGAGGATCAATATTCAGCGCCGCGCGGTAATGTTCGACGGCCTCCTCATGCCGGCCCAGCCGGCTGGCCAGCGTCCCAAGGTTCAGGTGGGCGTCGAGGCAGCGTGAGTTGATGTCCAGCAGCGCGCGGAAATGCTCCTGGGCCTCGCGGATCGCTTGCGGATCATCCTCGTGCCCCCGCACCAGCAAGAGTGCCAGATTGTGGTGGGCGAGGACCGAGCGGGGGTTCTGCGTCAGCGTCCGGTGCCAGAGGGTCTCCACGTCGGTGTACAGGCCGGCCTGCCGAAACGTCAGGACTCCGCAGGCCAGCGGTAAGAGCAGGCCGAGGCGGCGCAGCCCGATGGATCCGATGCCGGACTCTGGGCGCAGCCGTCCGAGAACATGATCGACCAGCGCCGCCAGCAACGCGAGGAAGCCCATGCTGGCATGGTATTGAAAGTGGTCGGCGACGTAGGAGTAACGGAAGTAATAGACGTTTAAGAAGCCCAACACGGGGGCCAGACCGAGGACAAAGCAACCCAGCGCCGCCAAGGGGGCCCTGCCGATCCGCCGGCGATAACCGTACAGGAGTGCGACGGCAGCAACCGTCAGACCCGCAAAGACGTAGGGGAACGGTTCCGTGGCGTCAATGCTCCAGCGCGGATAGTTAAACGAAAGAACGATCGGCCAAAGCAGCTTGCCGGCGTAGAACCACAGGGCATGATTGGCCAGCAGGAAGCGTTGGGGCCAGGTGAGGACCCAATCCTCGCCGACGGCGCCGACTTGGTGCTTTTCGACCAGCACGGTGGCCGCGCCGGCGATCAGGGCGACGCCCAAGAACGGCAGGAGGCGTAACCCCTCTGCACGACCGACATACCCCTGCTTCCACCACAAGACCAGCAGCAGGGTGATCGGCAGCGTGCACGTCACCGTCTTGCTGAGCAAGGCACAGACGAACAGCAGAAAAGCGAGCGCGTAGCGCACGCCCACGAGTCTGGGAAAACGAAACGGTCTCCTCCTTTCCGCGAAGCCCAGGTAGGCACTCGCGGAGAGCAGGTAGAACAGGCCCGACAGAACGTTCTTCCGCTCCGTGATCCAGGCCACCGACTCGACGTGCACCGGATGCAGGGCGAAGAGGGCGGCGGCCAGCCCCGCCCCGGGAACGCCCAGCCGCCGCAACAGCCGCCAGAGCAACAGAGCGTTGGCGGCATGCAGCAGCACGTTGACCAGGTGGAGTGCGAAGGTGGACAGACCCCACAGCCGGGCCTCCAGCCAGAAGCTGGTGAAGACCAGCGGGTAATATTGCGGCGACTCGCGCGGATGGGTCCAGATGCGCCACAGGCCGTCGGGGGCGGTGAGCAGGGGGTTGGCGCTGACGTACTGGTCATCGTCCCAGAGGACGTCGCCGGGCAGCGCGGGAGCGTAGGCCGCCAAGGTGGCCAGCACGAGCAGCACGGAGCCGACCAAGGCCTCAAAGCCGCTTGCCACCCGCGGCGGTCCGGAGCGGTGTAAGAGGTGGTTTTCGCCGGGTTGCATGGCAAGGCTCAGGCTACCGCGGCAGCAGCGAGGGGCCAAGGGCTGCGGGTGCGGTGGGCCCCGCACGGTGATGGAGTGGGTGCGCGGCGATCCCGCGTGTCACATCATGGGCCCGGGGCAGGACGCGAAGGGCGTGTTTGATAATCGTGGACTTGCTGGGTGAGGCGCTCGGCCAGTAGGGCCAAGCCTTGCGCGTGGGCCTGATCCAACCCGCGTTGGGCGGCCTCGGCGGCTTCGGCGTAGGCCCCCATTTCCGCGAGGGCGCTAGCCAGAGCACTCCAAGCCTGGGGGGCGAAGCTGGGATGCTGCTCCAAACAGGCCCGGTAGGCAGCGATAGCTTCGGGATAGTCGCCGCGACGTTGGAGTTCGCGGGCGAGGTTGTAACGGGCGGTCGGGTCGCTCGGATCGAGGCTGAGGGCACTCTGGAAATGGGCGAGCGCGTCGTCGGACCGTCCCTGACGCAAGGCGATCAGTCCCAACGCCACGTGGGCGTCGCTGTAGCGAGGATTCATCTCCAGCACTGCCTGCAGATGCTCGGTGGCGGCTTGCACGTCCTGTTCGCTCGGCGTCTTGGCCTTCATGAGCAGCAGGGCCAGGTTATAGCGTGCCATCCACGCATCCGGGTTCTTCGCCAGAGTATCCCGATACAGGGTCTGCTCGTTGGCGAAGCAACCGGCCCGCTGCCAACTCAGGACCACCAGCGCCCCCGCCACGAGAGCACTGGTCAACCCCCGCGGCGTCGGTCCCCAATTCCGGGTCGCACGATGTCCCCACCCGACCACCAGGGCAATCACGCCCACGATGGCGGTGTACTGCCAGTGATCCGTCACCCAGGAGTAACGCATAAAGTAGATGTCGACGAATCCCAGCACCGGCAGCAACGTCACCACGAAGTAACCGAGCGCCATCAGGACCGGTCGACTCCACGTACGCCGATAGCCGACCAGAATCGCGAAAGTCGCCACCCAAGCCAAACCGGGCAGGAAGGCCGGCCACGAGGAGGCGTCCACCTTCCACCACGGGTACACGAAGCACAGCCGGATCGGTAGAAGGGCCTTATAGAGATAAAACCACCCCGCCCCACCGGCGAGGGCCAGGCGCGCGGCGAAGCCGTCGGTCCGAATCACCTCCCCGCTGATGGCGCGGTAATGCTGAAACCACATCGTGACCAGGCCGAAGACCAAGGCCGCGATGAAGAACGGCATGCTCCGCAGCAGGTCCACGCGGGTGACGCGTCCGCGTTGCCACCAGGCGCACCCCAGCAGCACCACGGGCAGCATCACCACCGAGGTCTTGCTCAGCAAGGCCAGCAGAAACGCCACCAAGGACAGCCCGTACCAACGCCACCGCCGGCCCCGCTCGAACCGCAGGTAGCACAGCAGGGTCAAGGCGTAGAACACCATCGGCAGGGTGTTCTTGCGCTCGGTGATCCAGGCCACCGACTCGACGTTGACCGGATGGATGGCGAAAATCAGCGCCGCCAGCCACGCCCCGGGGATGGCCAAATGGTGCAGCACGCGCCACAAGAGCATGGCGCCCAGCGCGTGGAGCAGGACGTTGACCACGTGGTAGCCGCGAGCGTCCATACCCCACAGCCGCCACTCTACCCACAGGGTGGTGGAGACCAGCGGGAAATAGTCTGGGGCCTCGGTGGTGAACCAGAAGCGATAGAGCCCATCCCGTGCGTGGATGAGCGGATTGTTGTACAGGAAGGTGTCGTCGTCCCAGATGAACGCTCCGCCCAGGACTGGGAGATACGTCGCCAGCGTCGCCAGCACGATGAGCAACGGTCCGACGAGGGTCTGGACGGACCGGGGCACCGAGGCCGGCGGGGTGGGCTGTCCGCCGGAGACCGGTCCAGGGCTCCCCGTCGAGTTGGATGCCGCAGGTTGCATGGGCGATTTAAGATACCACAGCTCGGTGGTGCAACCTACCTTTTGGTCTTCTCACCGCTTGCCTCTTGCCACGTTCCCTCGTTGTCTTTCCTCTGCGCAAACTTGTTTCACGTGAAACACCCTTCGCAGTGTCACTTGAAACATCGTTCATAACCACAGAAACGCGACGCACCCCCGTGTTGAACGGCGGGTGGCATGCCAAAGTCCCTTGACACCCGAGGTGTCAAAGGGCGTCGGCATGTTGGATCCCGCGAACCGTCGAACGCTCTCACGTGGCGGCGCTCGCTTACGGCGAGCTTGGCCATGCCCTCCGACCGCTATCGGCGGTGCTGGCGCGAGGCATGGTGCCGGGCCAGCAGCATTCTCCCCCAACACACTTGGATGATGGCGCCGATTGTGCCCGCGGCAAGCAGAATCGGCCCCGGATGAAGCGCTACAACCGCCACCACCCCCAGCGAGACGAGCAGCCACAGACCCGCCTGGACCCACTCCATCCGGTGGCGGAAAGTTTCGTACCGGTCGTGTTCCAGAGCGCCTTGGTAGCTGATCCGAGCCATGTCCAGCACGTAGCCGCAGGCCCGACAGCAATGCCGGTCTTGACGCGCGATCGGCCCCCCGCACTGAGGGCATTCCAGGATGCGTCTTCCACGCGGCACCGTAGCGGTTCCCTCTCACCCCGACCTGTCCCTGACGCCCCGGTTAATTCTATCCCCGAGGTTGGCCTGGGTTAAACGAGCGTACCGGGGGAACCTCATGCAGAACGCGGGGCCTGAAGTTGGGACGCCCCTTCTTCATCCCTACGCCATGGCGAAGGCTTGGCGGATTTTCGTGATGCGGGCGTTGGCGCCGGCCGGGACGAAGCCGAAGCGTTGCTCATCGCGCGGGGATTGAATCTTGGCCAACCGCTTCCAGCCTTGGTTCATGCCGTGAATGAACAGGGCGGAGGTGAGACTGCGGGTGCGCAGGAACGTGGCCAGCGTCCGCCGCCAGACCCACGGCACGGTGGCGGCGGTGTGCCGCAGTTCGTAGATGGCCTCGTCCAGGGCCGCCGCCGAGAGGTTCCTCGGCTGATAGACGGTCTCCACGAAGCTGTAACGCTCCCAATCCTCGGGGTAGTTGGTGGCGAAGATGCGGCCTTCTTTCATGTAGCGGTCGTACATCTTCGTGCCCGGCAGCGGCGTCAGGTTGGTGATCTGGATGGTGTCCACCCCGAGCCGCACTGCGGCAAGCGAGGTCTCGGCCACGGTGTCCATATTGTCCTGGTCGGCACCGATGATGAACGCGCCGAAGACGCTGATACCGGCCCGGTGGAACCCCTGGATGAGTTCCCGGTAGCGCGTGAGGTTCTTGCGGTTGATGCCCTTGTGGTAGTCCTTGAGTGACTCGGGGTTGAGCGTCTCGAAGCCGACGAACAGGCCGCGGCAGCCCGCCCGGTAGGCCAGACGCAGCCCCTCGGCGTCGTCGCCCATGTTAATGGTGGTCTGACTGAACCACAGGCGCTTCTTGCCGCGTTGGATGATGGCCCGCAGCAGCTCTTTGGCCCACAGCGCGTGCTTCTCGCCGACACCGAAGAAGTTGTCGTCCACGACAAAGATGAATTTTTTCGGAGTGCCGTTCCATTCCTCGACGATCGCGTCGACGTTCCGCCGCCGAATGGCCGCCCCGTTGAATTCGGTCACGCTGCAGTACTCGCAACCGACCGGACAGCCGCGCGAGGTCTGAATGCTGGACACGTCATACGTGCCGTTGACGGGCTGCAAGTTCTGCCGGGCCCGGCCCATCGTGCCGTTGAGCTCACTCAGCCGACCGCGGTACCGCGGCCGGAGCCGACCGTGGGCCGCGTCGGCGATGATCGTCGGCCAGAGCTCATCGCACTCGCCGACGGCGACCGAGTCCACGTAGCGGGCAGCTTCCTTAGGCATGGCGGAGGCATGCGGCCCACCCAGGATGACCGGAACGCCCGTCCGCCGGCAGCACGCGGCGATCTCGTAGGCCCGCGTCGCCCCGCTGGTGTAGCTGGTCAGACCCACCAGGTCGTATCGCCCGGCCTCGATGTACGCCTCCGTCAGATCGCGCCCGAAAACCTCGTCGATGATCTCCACGCGATGCTCGGGCGGCACCAACTCGGCGAGCACCTGGAGGCCGAGCTGGGGGAGCCGACTGCCAATGGTGTGATAGCCTTCCGTACGGCGGGTGATGGGATTGATCAGGACGATGCGCATAGACACACCCCCACGGCAGACCGCATATTAAGCCCCGTCGGCCAACTTCCTCGACACCGTTGAATCGGCCACTTTGCCAACCGTGCCGCTTCCCGCCAGCCCCAACACCGGAATAGCGGAACGCCGAGAGGACCGCACCACAACCACGCCGGGAGTGTAGGGCTTCACGGAGGCCAAGTCAACCGCGAGTCCAGAGAGCCTGCGCTTGGGCCACCGCCGCCACCCTACCGTGCACCGGTGAAGTTCGCCTCGAAGCCGGAGTAATCGAACAAATCGAGAGCGCCGTCGGCGTCAAAGTCGCCCGGCGCGCATTCACCGCCGAGCGGACCTTCCCCACCGAAACAGACCTGGAACGCGGCGTAGTCGCCCAGGTCCACGTCGCCATCTTCGTCGAAATCGCCGGTACCGGGAAAGAGAACGATTTTGTTCGTGGGGACGAGTATCGTTCCCAGGGTCCGCACCTCCATCGCGTCAGTGGGCAAGATGCGGGCGGCGCCGGTGAACGGGCTGATGGCGGCGATCTGCCCTGCGCCGAGCGAACCGGACAGGTCTGCGGTAACCGGAACGCCATCGGTGGTGTAGGCCACGTACAGGTTATAGGGCCCGCCGGCGGCGGTGGAAGCGGTCAAGCGGTGCCAACGCACGGTGCCGACCGGCGTCATCACCGTCTCATACCAAGCCTCCGTCAGGTAGGTGACCGCGGGGATCAGATACGGATAGAGATTCCAGTCGGTCGCGTCGGCGGGATAGCTGAAGGAAACCTCGCCCGGATGGGCCGTCTCCCAGGCGTAGTAGGCGTCGCGGGCCTCCGGCACGCCGGCAAATACCGCCGCGACCTGCCCGCCAACCGGCTTATTGATGAACTGCTGCACCAGCCAGTCCAGCATCGGGGGGTACACGCTGCGGGTCGGCGTGCCTGGCAGAACGTCGGCGGAGTGGGCGCCCCACCCCGTCACCCACACCCGCCCAGTCCCGGCGATGTGCACGTCGTGCAGCCAGTTGAGGATTTCGAGCAGGAAGCGCCCCTGCACCGCCGGCATGCGCATGTCCTGATTGATGCCAAAATGGACCTCGTTCAGGCCCAGCACCGGCCCGAACGGCGCCACGACCACCGGTCCGTTGGGATCATGTTCCAGGAAGCGCGTCCCCGACGGGCGAAAGGGGTTCATCGGATAGTGCTTGAAATAGGCGTAGAATTGTTCATCGGGGCCTTGCTGGTGGTTGGTGAAGCCAAAGTCGGCCATCATCTGAATCCGTTCCGCGTCATCCGCCGGCACGTGCGACCCCCGGCTGCAATTGATCGCCTGAATCTGCTGCGGGTCGCTGACTCCCAGTGCCGCGGTGATCACCGCGTTCACCATCCCCACGTGATCGTTCCACAGTTGGAGCACCTGGTCCGGCGGGGGGTTGAAGCCGATCGAGCGCCAGTCGTGCGGGCCGAAACGCATCTGATCGTGAGAGTGGGTCCCCACCTGCCCTCCGCTGGCGTAAAGGCGTTGAATAAGGGGATACCCTCCGACGGTGTCCTCCAACACCCACTCCATAAAATCGCCCCCCGAAAGAAAGGAAATCTTCGCCTCCCGGACCTCGGCGACGTCCAACAGCCAGTCCATCGCGATGACCCAATCGTGATAGGTCTGTATCTGAACGGGCGGCGGCCCGAAAAGAGGATCGGCGTGCAGATCGAGCAGCACCATGATCGGCCCCCCGGCTTCCTGGGCCGGGGCGGTCCGCGGCCAGGTTAGCGCCAGCACCGCCGCGGCGATAAGACCCCGGCGAACGATGCTCACGAAACGGCTGCGGTTGATTCCGCTCATGCGTCTTCTCCTGATAAGCCCACCTCCGTGGGCATCCTGCGTACGCCAACTGCGGTTAGACGCTGTCCGCCCATAGTCAGCCTGCGGTGCCAAACGTCCCCGGCGAAAGATTATTGCGTATCCCCCACCCTTATTCGTTCCGGCTGCGGCAGCAACTTTCGGCGGAGGTATTGGCTGTAGATCACCCCGAGGGGGTTGTGGGCCAGCACACGATCCTTGACCACCAGCGTGGTCACCGGAGCGCGCGCGGTCATGCTGAAGATGGCGTCGTGCCCCACGCACAATCCGCAAAGGATGTTGAGTTGCGTCTCCGCTTCGTTGAGCAGCCTGGCCTGTCCGGCGGGGTTGCACATCACCTCGTTCTCGTTGGCGGGGTCGATCCGTTCGAGTCCGAGGGCCTTCTTCGGGATGCCGCACACCTTGCAGCAGACCGAAACGACCTCGAACTCGCGGGCCAGAATCTTGGCGATGAGGTCCGCCTCCGCCGCCAGCCCGACGCAGAACGCCAAGCCCAGCTTGCGATACCCCAGCTCCTTGGCGAATAGCATGACCTCGCGGAGGCGGGGCTCCTGGCAGTAGTGGCGGGCCTCGATGGCCGACGCCGCTTGGTGCAGACGGGCGATCCCTTCCAGATCGTACAAGGCCCGATGACCTTCGGCCGCGCCGAGACAATCTTTCCCGCCCATACAATCCTGCGTCCGGCACGCGGCACAGCGAAGTGGTTTTCTGCGTCCCATGGGTTTGCTCCTCGGTTTATCCGCTGAACATACCCGCATCGACGCGGTTTTGCTACCGGGGGGGGAGTAGTTTTTTCGTGGCGGGCCGACGCGGCCCAGCCTTGCAGAAAACGTCGAGCGGAACCATGAGGCCCTTACCCCGCGGTTCCGCGTTTTCTCATAGCGGTGCGATGGTCAGCGTCAGCTTGCCCTCGGCGATCCGGAGCGCCGCGATGCGGTAAGGCCGGTGTCCGTTCTCCCAGATGAAGCGGTTGGCGCGACGAATCCCCCGCGTGAGGGCCGCCGACGGTTCGGACTGGCGGAAGAACCGGGCGGCGTCGGCCACCGGGGCGGGCAGGAAATCCAGGTCGCGTCCCTCGAGGCGTAAGAGCCGCCCCAAGGGACCGGCTAACGCACCCAAGGGCACGGGTAACGAGCCGGCAGTAACCCGGTCTAGTCGCACGACCAGAATGTCATCCTGGCCCACCTCGACGCGGAGATGTGCTCCGGCGATGAACTGGCGGCCGTCGAGGTCTAACCGTGCCGCCACGAGGATGTGCCCATCTCGAAAACGGACGATCGGGTCGTTGACCCAACCGGGGACCCAGCCGCCGGACTCCGGCCAGATACGTTCGCGGGCGGCGATCCACTCGCTCACCTGGCGCTCGTCGAGGACCAAGTCGAAGGGCTGACGACGGACGAGGCCGTCGCCGAACCGATTGTAGGCGCGGGTGGCGTCGGCGCGGACTTCATCCAGGCGGACCTCGGGAACATAGGCCGGCGCGTACCAGCCCGGGGTACGGTGCACCATGAGCCAGAGCGTCCCAGCCAGCCCGAACAAGAGCAGCGCCGCCCCGAGGAGCAGCCGCGTGATGCGTTTACGCTTCTTCCTGATGGACTGGGGTTTGCCCACGATGGCCTTCTGTCGGCAGTTGTCGCTCCGGCAGCGCGGGCAATTGACCCGCCCGTTGCCCGGTACCTACAATGGGGTGCCCGGAACATGATCTCCGCAATGCAGGTGTTCGTCCACCATGATCGGCCGCATCGCAACCTTGGGGGTCGTCGGGTTCTGGGCCGGGATGATGGGCTGGCTGGTCTGGCACGACGTCTGGCCGGCCTGGACTGCCCAAGACCCGCCCAAGACCTGTTTCGAGGACCTGCCCCTCCTGGGCACTTCCCATTCCCAAGTCGGCATTTTTGATTCCCGCGGTTACCGCCGCGGGACCGCCTGGACCACGTCCAACCGCCTGGGGGAAACCGCCCTGCGTGACGATTGCCTCTGGCTCACGGGCTACGCGGCCCTGCCGCCGATGCGCCTCGAAGCCGAATCTACCTTCGACGCCGAAGGGCGGCTCGACGCCATTGAAATCCATGTTTACGGCCACGAGGCCTCGATCGAGCTCAAGGGTGAACGATTCCCGCGGGAATTCGCGTTCGAACTGCGGGTCGGGTACCTGCCACCGCGGACCTTCAAGATTCCTCATACCCAACTTGGAACATTCGGCGACATGTTTCGTCCCTTCGCCGCCCTGCACCACCTGGAGGTCGGGCAGGCGTGGCGCATGCAGGTGTTCAATCCGGCCGCGGCGATCTCCGGCTTCGGGGAGACCTTCGCCCCGCTGCTGGTCCGGGTGACCGGCACGGAGACCCTCCTCCGCGACGGGGTGCCGGTGAAGTGCTTTGCGGTCGAGGCGGCCGGTTCGCAGGCCCGGGTCGGTGCCGACGGGGTGGTCTACGAACAGAGCGTCGAATTACCCATCGGCGGGACCGTCATCATCCGGGACGAGCCTTACGACGCCGCGGCCCTGGGCTGGGCGAAAAGCATCGACTTCACGAAAGGCGCGGAGGTGGATCATGCCCGGTGAGCACGACGCTCCGGACGGACCCGCTCCGGCCATCGAGCTCTGCGGGGTCACCAAACGCTTCGGGGACAAGGTGGCCGTCGATGATCTGTCCCTGGTGGTCCCGCGCGGGGAGCTGTTTGCTTTCCTCGGGCCCAATGGGGCCGGCAAGACCACCACCATCAAAATGATCGTCGGTTTGCTCCGCCCCACCGCCGGGACGGTCGCCGTCTGCGGGCACGGCATGAGCGCCGACGGGCTCCCCGCCCGGGCCCAACTCGCCTACATCCCCGATCAACCGTTCCTGTACGACAAGCTCACCGGCCGGGAGTTCCTCCATTTCGTGGCCGAAATGTACCGCGTGCCCGAAACGCACCGCGAGCGCACCCTCCGCGAGCTGACCGCCCGCTTCGACATGGGGGAGTTCCTCGACCACCTGACGGAAACCTACAGCCACGGCATGAAGCAGAAGGTGGTTCTGGCGGCCGCGTTGCTTCACGATCCGGCGGTCTTGATCGTGGACGAACCCATGGTCGGCCTGGACCCGCGCACCGCCCGGCGGGTGAAAGAAATCTTCGTCGAACGCACGCGGCGCGGCGGGACTGCCTTCATCACCACGCACACGCTGGAAGTGGCGGAAGCCGTGGCCGATCGCATCGGGATCATTCACCAGGGTCGGCTCATCGCCCTCGGTACCCTGGACGAGCTGCGGCGTAAAGCCTCCCATCAGCAGTCTCTGGAAGACATTTTCCTGCAGCTTACGGAGACCGACGATGCCGCGCTCGCCTGAACTCGATCCGCGCCGCGAGCGCCGGCGAGCGGCTGCTCTGCCGCGCTTTCATCCGATCGGGGTGGCCGCCCTGCTCCGCCTCAAGCGCCGGGCGCTGGTCAACCACGCCCTGACCGCCCTCGCCGAATCCCCCATCAAGATCATCAGCACGATCGGCTTGGTCGTGCTCATCTGGTTGGGTCTGTACGGCTTGTTCTACGCCGTGTTTGATTTCTTCAAGATGCAGGGACTGGAAGCGGTCGTCGTCATCCCCTTGGTGTTCAACTTCTTCTTCGTTGCCCTGCTGATTCTGCTGACCTTTTCCAACGCTATCCTCGCGTATTCCGCCCTGTATCGCCGCGACGAGGCGGTCTATCTGCTGACCGCCCCGCTTTCACCGCGGACCGTCGTCACCATTCAGTATCTCGAAGTCCTCTTCTTTTCGAGTTGGTCGGTGGTCCTGCTGGGGCTGCCGCTCATGCTGGCCCTGGCCGATTCCACTCGTGAACCCAGGGTCTTCTATCCCCTCTTCGTGGCCTTGTTCGTGTTCTTCGTCCCCATTCCCGGCGCCGCCGGTCTGTTCGCCGCGTGGTTCACGGCGCGCTATCTGCCGCGGAACGTCCGCAGGACGGCCGTGGTCATCCTGGCGACGGCCGCGCTGGTCGGCGCCGTGTGGGGCCTGCGGACCCTTCAGCGACTCGAAGGTCGGGGCGACGACTGGCTCACCGCCTTCCTCTTCCGGATGGACTTCGTGCAGTCGGCCCTTTTGCCCAGCACCTGGATCACGCAGGGCATCGAGCACGCCATGCACGGCCGCCTGCGCCCGGCGGTGATGTATCTGCTGCTGCTCGCGGCCAACACGCTGTTCTTGAGCCGGCTCGCCGTCACCTTCACCGCCGACCGGTTCTCGGCTGCTCTCGATCGCGCGTCCACCGGTCGCGGGGGAGCGGCCCGCCTGCCGGCCAGTGCTTCCGGCGGGATCCTGGGGGCCGTCTTCTTCTACCTGCCCCGCACGGTGAGGCTGATCGCCGTGAAGGACCTCCGCACGTTCCTGCGCGATCCGCTGCAATGGAGCCAGCTCGCCATCCTCGTCGGTCTGATGGGCTTGTATCTGCTCAACATGCCCCGTTTCCAGGTCGAGCTTCTCTCAGAGCGCTGGGCCTTGGCCGTCCCCCTACTGAACCTCGGGGCCTTGGGGTTCATTCTGGCGACCTTCACCAGCCGCTTCGTCTTTCCCCTGGTGTCCTTGGAGGGACACCAGTTCTGGTTGCTCGGTCTGCTCCCCATGGAACGGAGCCGGCTGCTGCACGCCAAGTTCGCCTTCGCCATGACCGTCAGCGTGGTGGTAGGGGTGGGGGCGATGGCCCTCGCCGCCCTCGTGCTCCGCATCGCGCCCGCGTGGACGGCCATCCATCTGGCGATCACCTTGGCGCTCTGCGTCGGGCTGTGCGGGTTCGCCGTGGGGATCGGGGCCCGCCTGCCGGTGTTCCACCAGCGTCATCCCGCGCGAATCGCCAGCGGCTTCGGCGGGACG
>JBGPAW010000021.1:0-20251 GCA_041480905.1 Phycisphaerae bacterium | reverse complement strand
CTTCTCCGTCACGATACCGGCGATGGGGGAGTAGAGGGTCAGGTGCGTTTCGGGAGAGCCGCGCCGCACAATCTCTTGAATCTGATACTCGGTGATGCCCCAGAGGGAGAGCTTGCGCCGAGCGGCCTCGACGAGAGAGGCCCCCGTCTCCGCCGCCATCCCGCCCGGGCTTTTCGTCTCGGCCTGACCGCGTACCGCGGTCAGCAGTTCCTCTTGCGCGACCAACAGCTCGGGGCTGTAGATCAAGGCCAGCGCATCTCCGGCTTCGACTCGTTGCCCCACGTAGTTGACCATGAGCTTATCGAGCCGGCCCTTGATTCGCGCGGAGACAAAGGCCCGGCGAGTCTCGTCGTAGTCGACGATTCCGACGGTCCGAATCTCCCGGCTCAGCAGTTGGTACGTCACCGGAGTGGTGCCCACGCGGCCCATCCGCACTTTCTGGGGCGTCAATTGCACTTGCGCCAGCACGCCCTCCGGAAGTGACTGGTCCCCGGTCTTAGCCCGTTCCGAGAGCGGCATGCCGCAGATCGGGCATTTACCCGGCTCGGACCGGATGATGTTAGGGTGCATCGGACAGTAGTACTCGACCTCCCGGCCCTGCGTCTCGCTCGCGGCGTGCGCGGGGCGGCGCCAGCGGTCGTAGTGGTTCATGATGTCGTCCCAGTGGCCTGCCACCACGCCGACGATCACCATGAGCAGAATAAACCGCAGGCGTACGTTCATGATCCGAACGAACGTCCAAGCCCGCCCCGCAAGAGAGGATTTGGCCGACGACGGTGAACGATCATCTTCCCGGGTCATGATTCAACTCCGTGCATAGCCGCTCCCTTACGGTCGCGGTTCGGAGACTGCGCCCCATGAATGGGGCGGCTCGGAATCCACAATCGTCAATCGTCAATCGCCAGGCGTCCGCCCACCTGCCGCTCCAGCTCCGCACGACCCACGAGATAATCCCGCAAGAACTCCAGGATCTTCAGCCGCGTCATAATCAGGTCTTCCTGAACTTGCAGGTAAATGGTCAGGTCTTCCTGGCCGGCGATGAAAGCTTGCCGGGCCACGCTCAGGTTTCGTTCCACCGCCGGCAGAATGGATTCGCGGTAGAAGCGGACCTGTTCGTACGCCTGCCCATTCATCACGGACGTCTCGCGGACCATCCGGGTCACTTCCTGCACGCGCGCTTCATATTCCGCGAGGCTACGGCGGTATTCGTGCAGGGCCTTGGCCACCTGGGCTTGGTTTTGATCGAAGAGGGGAAGCTCCATCTCGATCATCGGTCCCAGCGTGTAGGTGACGTCGCGTCGCGTCACCCCAAACGGTCCCGCCATCGGCACCGAGGTCTCCGGCGGCATGCCGGCCAGTCCGTTGGCCACCCCCTGGGCGGCGGCGTTGCCGAGTCGGCCGGGTATCCCCAGGTTCCGCGACCGCGGTCCCGGTGCGCGCTCGAAGGTGAAGCCCAGGGCGAGTTCCGGCCAGCCTTCACGACGCATCAGCTCGATACGCCGGGTGGCGGCCTCGACCGTCCACTCCGCGGCTTGCAGATCGAGCCGCTGACTCGTCGCCAGGCTCAGCAGGCCCGTCTCATCGACTGGTCCGGTCAGCGCATCGTCGATCTCGTGCACCGGCTCGACCTGCCACTCGTCCGACGCGGCAGCCAAGCCCATCAGCATCAGCAGCTCGCGTTGCCGGGCGCGGTGTTCGGCTTCCATCGCCAGCAGGTCCGACTGCAGCCGCATGTGGCGAATGCGCGAAAGGTTCACCTCCACCTGGCCGGCTTGTCCGGAGACCTGACGGATCTCGATGATGCGCGTGGACTGGTCCACCACCTGCATATTATCCCGGATCAGCTCGACGGCCCGCTGAGTGTATTGTAAATGAGTGTAAGCCTTCTTGACGGCCGCAGCCGTCTCGATGGCGCGGTCGGCCACCCGTAAGACGGCCTGCTGCAACTCGGCCCGGGCCACCTCCTGTCTGGCGGGAATCAGCCAGAGGTCCTGCAACGGCTGCATCGGCAGGGCGCTGCTCCGCAGCATGCTCCGTCCACCGCCGTCGGGGAACATCATCATGAAATTGAACCGAGGGTTTTGCAGCAGCCCCGCTTGGACGAGTTCCGCGTCCGCTTGGCCGATCGTTTCGAGGTCCGCCCGCAAGTCCCGATTGTTGCGTAACGCCAAGGCGACCGCTTCATCCAGACGCAGCACCGACTGCCCGTCCCACGCGGGTGCCGCCTCATCCCAGGGGACCGTCCAAGCCGGTTGGTGACCGGTATGCTGCTCGACCAGGTCGATCGCCTCCTGGACCTTCCGGTCCGAATTCAGGGTTGCGCATCCTCCGACACTCAGCATCACGAGACTCGTTAACCACCATACCCTACCACTCATGCGGGCTCCCCTGCTTAACTAGCCCTCGGACCATCAGCCTCCAGCCGGTGCGAAGTGATCCGGGACGACAGGCGGCGGAGCCCATGCGCGTCTGCGCCGGGACGCTGGGGCATAGACTGGCCGTCACGGGTCCGGAACTGTGCCCACTTAAGCGTCTCGGATCAGTCGTGTCAATACGGGGATCAATGGCCGTGGTCGTGCGGCCCGGCCGTGTGCGAGTCCGGTGTCTCCCCCGCGCTGGGTGGTTCCTTGGCCCTCGCCGTCGCCGCTTCGGCATCGATCTTGATGCCCTGGGCCGCGAGTTGGGGAGCATATTCGGCCGGATTCGCCAGAAACTTCGGACCGCACCCGGGACAACAGAAGAAGACCCGCTGCCCATTAGGAAGCTTCGTGAAAACCTGGGGATTGATCTCGCCCCCCATCACCGGGCACTTGGTTTGGTAGGAATAGCTACTGGCCAGATTCGACCGATACTGGGCCGGCTCGGCTTTGAATTTGGTGATGCAATCCTCGCTGCAGAAGTAGACCTTCTGCCCGTCCTGCTCGATGAACACCTTCGGGTCCACCGGCGCGCCGCTGACCGGGCAGGCGACCTGGACGTGTGGTCGATCGGAAAGCACCTTCCGCTGGGAGGCCGCCGCCGTCGCGTATTTTTGGGGATCCGATTCGTACTTCCTGATGCAATCCGGGGAGCAGAAGAATACCGGTCCCTCGTCCGTTTTCAGACTGACCCTGAAATCGATCGGCTCGCCGCTGATCGGGCACTTCGGCAGACCCGCCCGCTCGCCCGTCTCCGCCTTCTTCGCCTTGCCGCAGCAGTCGCAGGCCGAGGCCGCCGGCGTCCCCCCGACGTACAGCGCCGCTCCCGATACCAACCCCATGCTCAAAATCCAACGTTTCATGTCAATCTCCTACCGCATGAACCTCCCGGCCGTCTCTACCGACTCCCCCTGAGCCGGACACTCTGTTTCGACCGGTTGTACGAGGTTAGATGCTGAACCCTCGGTAGTTCTTCCCCAGCCGTCGCGAAACATATCCCCACATAGGGTCCGGGGGGCGGACCCCATTCGTGGGGTCCGCGAAGCCATCCCCGTGGCCCTTTCGCGCTCGGGGGGATGGTGATACGCTGGGGTTGCGCAGATTCCACGGATGGCATGCGGATTCGGGTATTTCTGTCACGGCTGTCCAGGATGACCGACCAGCAGTTGGCGGAGCAATGTCGCCAGGGAAACCGCGAGGCCCAGCGCGAGGTCTACGCCCGGACCTCCGAGCGCATCTACCGTCTTCTGGTACGTATGACCGGCAGCCCGGACCATGCGTGCGATTTGGCCCAGGACACTTATCTCCGCGCGTTCACCCGCATCAGCCAGTTTGACGGGCGCTCGTCGCTGGCCACCTGGGTGTACCGTATTGCGGTGACCGAGGCCTTGCAGTTCCTCAGACGCGCCAAAAGAGGCCGTGAAAACCTGCGGACCGGCGTCCCCAACCCCGAGATTCCCTCCACCGTGGAGGCCAGCATCAGCAAACTGGACCTGCAAGAAGCCCTGTCCGCCCTTGAACCCACGGAGCGCGCTCTGCTGCTGTTGCGTTACCAGGAAGGGCTGGACTACCGGGCCATTGCGGAGGTGTTGGGCTGTGCGGAGGGCACGGTAGGCTCGCGCTTGAACCGCGCCCGCGAACGCCTGCGAAACGGTTTGGGAAGAAGTTACGCTTCAGCGGAAGAAAGCGAGGCCGGCAAGCATCAAAACATGTAACGTGCCGGTAACACGGGGACCACGGGCGGCGACCCCGTTCCCAGGCGGTGGAAACCCCACGCGGAGGTAACCGCATCATGGACTGCATGGGCGCCCGAGAACAAATCGGGGCTTACCTGGACAAGGAGTTGGGGCTGGAAGCCCGCAGGGCCGTGGAGGCCCACTTGGCCGCGTGCCCGACGTGCGCCGAGGAACTGGAATCGTCCCAGGCGCTCGCAGCCGCCCTCGCTCCGCCCGAATCGGTGACGGTGCCGGAAAGGTTGTGGGGCGCGATCGAAGAGCGCCTCGACCGCCTTCCCGGTGAAGCCCGTCCAAAATGGGTTGCCCTGAGCAACAGGCTCCGCCTCTTCCGCAGGCCGCTGACCGCTGCGGCGGGCCTTCTGTTGGTTGTGGGACTGGGATTACTCGGACTCGCTTGGCTGAACGGGGGTGCGGCCCCGGCCGAGGCCTCCACGATCGACTTCCGCGTTCTTCTGGACGCGCTTCCCCAAGACGCCTTTGAGGCTTTTCGCAGGTTCCTCCACCGATACGACGGTAGACCGTGTTCGGTCCTCCAGGCTCGGCGGCATGCGCCCGGTCTGAATTTCGCGATCCCGGATTCCTTGCCGGGCGGATTTACCCTCAACGCGGTTTACAGGTTTCGGTTTGGTGAAAACCCCGGGGTCGCGGCGGAGTACTCGCGGCAGGGCGAGCTTCTTGCCACGATCTTCCATCCTCCGGTCCGTGAGGAAGATTTCGGGACGCACCAGGACTATCCCTGCGCGATCGGCATGCACCGCGGCCATGCGGTCCAGGTGGGGCCTTGGCGCCTGGTCCATCTGACCGACCCAACCACCTGCCATTGCGTGCTGAGCCGGCTGGACCCGGAGAGAGAGCTTCCCGCCGTGATGGCCGCGGTGGCCCCGGAATCACCGGCCCGCGTGGCCCCCGCGCAGGACCTTTGAAGGCCGCGCCGGTCTAAATGCCAAGCGCGCCAGAGCGCAGGCCCGAACATCCCCATCCCCAACGCAGAGGTCGATATGCCCGGCGACCGCGTGACGGTTTGGGGGGGGTATCCTGAGCCCTGGGCGGGTGGAGCACGCGGTCTCCCACATTGCAGCCGGTATGCTCTCCGGCGATGATGGGCTGAGCATCGCGGGGTGAGTGGCGGAATGGCAGACGCTGGGGACTTAAAATCCCCTGGGGGGTTACCCCCGTGCGGGTTCGAATCCCGCCTCGCCCAATGACGGGCAAAGGGGTGGTTCGTTCTGTATCATAACCATCGCGCTTCACGGAGGTCGGGGCCCGCATCCCAGGCCCGGCGCCGGGGACAAACCACGACGCTACACGGAACACTCCGGGGACCACCCCCGACGCTACACGTTGCGGTCGGCGTGAGAACGCAACGTAGATGTAGCGTCACCCCTTGTGGGTGACGAATTGGCCTATTCGGCTTCGTGGTAGGGCTTGCCGGCCTCGTATAAAGCCAGCCGCGCTTGGAAACCTTCCAGCATGGATTCCGCGCCGCCCACCCCAGTGGCCCGCTGGAGCGCGGCCCGTTCCGCTTGGACCGCCTCGGCGAACCGGCCGGCCTCCGCGTAGGCGGCGGCCAACGTGTCCAGGTACTCCGCCCGCGCATTCTGGGTGGCTTTGCAGGCCTGCTCCGCCCAACGTACCGCCTCGGCTCCTTTCCTCCGGGCCGCATCGGGGTGCGTGGCCAGCGTCCAGGCCAGGGCATTGGCCAGCAGCGCCGCCTCCGGCGCGTTCTTCAGACCCTCGCGCAGGTAGTGCTCCGCCCCCGCCGCGTCCTTCTCCCGTCGCGCCAGCAAGGACAGAGCCACGTAGGTCTCCGTCATCTTCGGGGCTACCTGGATGGCCTGGGCGTACTGCTCTTTGGCGCCGGCGGCGTCGCCGTCGCGATCCTTGAGAATGCCCAGAAGGTAGTGGGGATAACCCTGGTCCGGCGCGAGCTGCACGGCCTTAAGCATATGCTGCATGGCTTCGGCTCCCTGCCCTCCGGCCGCCAGATACTCACCCAGGCGCACCTGCCACCGGCTGTTGCTCGGCTCCAATTCCGTGAGCCGACGAAACTGTCCCAAAGCCTCCTCCCGCCGGCCCGCCGCGGCATAACCCTCCGCCAGCAGCTCCATCGCCGGAACGTTCTCGGCCTTGTTCTTCAGCAGGCGCTGGGCCGTGGCGACCGCCTCTTCCGCCCGCCCCAGACGAAGGTACAACCAACCCAGTTTGGTTAAGATCGACTCATCCTGAGGATGGTCCTTCAGCACGGCCTCGCACAAGACCGCCGCCTCGGACGTTCTACCGGCCGCCAACAAAGAGTCGATCCGCACGGTCACGATGCCCACCGGCCATTGGGTCCACACCGCCAGCTCGACCGGATCGCGCCCCAGGGTCTCGGACTCCGGGGATTCCTGGGGCAACGCCTCAGCCGCTTTCCGTTCCTGATCGGCCCGCTCCGTATCGCCCAGGCGCGCGTACGCCTGACTCATCAAAACGTGGGCCCAGCGATCGTTCGGGCGGAGTTGAGCAGCCTTCTGCCCCGCGGCCAGCGCCGCCTCAAAGTTCTGCGCCCGCAACTGCGCCGTCCCGATTCCGTCATACCCCCAGGGGTCCTCCGGCTTCAACGCCACGTACCGTTCAAAGTGGATCCGGGCCTTGTCGGCGTGCTTGGCGTTCAGTTCGATCTGGCCTCGCCACCAGGCGATCATGGCATAATCCGGTTTGAGTTTTTCCGCCTCGCCGAATTCAACGTCGGCCCGTTCCGTCGACCCCCGGTCCGAGAAGATTCTTCCCAGGTGATAAGGCCACTCGAAGACCTGCGGTTCGAGGGCCTTGGCCGCCTCATAACACTCCGCCGCCCGCAGCAAGTCCTTCGCCTCGCCGGCGGCCATCCGGTAGAGATGTCCCAGTCGCCCGTAGGCGGCGGCACTGCGTTTGGCCATCAGGGGTTTCAGGGCCTCGTGGATCGCTTGGGCCAGCGCCGGCGGGAGTTTAGTCAGGTCCGGTGGAGCGGGCAGCTTGGCCGCGGCGCATGCTTTGTCCAGAGCCTCCTGATCGATCTTCACCACCTTCGGCGCGGGCGCGCCCGCGGACGGAGCGACGCCGTCCACGATCTCCAGGGGCGGCAAAGCCCCGGACGGCGGCCGGCCGCCCGCCTCTTCTTTGGTCTTCTCTTTACACGCCGGCTCCAGTCCGCTGAGGAAGATCAGGGCCAGCAACACCGCCACTCGGCGCCTGGGTGTAGCCATTGGGGTCGCTCCCACAAGTCCGATCTGAATGCTCCACGCGTGGCAGCATACCCCGGACAGGCCCTTTCCGTCCAGCGCCACGTCCGTCGTCACCGGCGGGCGATTACACCGCGATGAACCGCTCGGAGGCGCACGAAACGCCGACCCTGACCCCACCCGGGAATAACATGGTCCCGCAGGGACGATCGAACGCCGCTAGGGCATTCAACCGTTCCTGCGGGACTGCTGAATATCGTCCGCCGGCCCCGCCCCCGCCTGGAATCGCCGGCGGCCGGCTTCGTGCGCTCAGTAGTCGGTGGCGTACACCAGACCCGCTTCGTCCGCGGCGGTACCCGTGTTGGAGGCGATGTTCCCCGTCGCCGCCGTGTACAACCAGCCGATGTTGGCGGCATCAGCCGCGGCTACGCCTTTGTCGCCGACCTTTCCCCCCGTGGTCCCCACCCCCGCCACCGGCAGACCCGGGACCGCCTTAAGATAAGGCCCGAAAATGTGCGTGGCGTCCTTGGTGGCCACGTCGTCGCCCGCCACGTTCGTGTACGTCGTCACTTGTTCCGTGAATTTCGCTATCGTCGGGAAGTTGCCGTTGTGCTCCGCCGCGTACAGGTCGATCGCGTTGCGCAGCAGCGTTAGATCGGCCCGTATCGCCGAGTCGCTCGCTCCCTTGGCCCCACGGCTGATCCGCGGCACCGCGATCGCCGCGATGATCCCGATGATCACGATGACGATGACCAGCTCGACCAAACTGAACGCTTTCTTCCTTTGCGTAACTGTCATACCCTGGCACCCCTTCTTGTTGGACTCGGTTGCGACTCCCTTCGGAACGGGCCACAGCGCAATCCATCTAGTCTACGGGGTTATCGACGGCGGGCGGCTCGGCCTTTAGCTCGGCGGCGGGATTCCTTCCGCTGCCGCTGACCGCCTCCTCACCGGCGTCCACCGATAACTCGACCTCCGCCTTTCCACATCGGAAGAACGCCGTGCGCCCGCTAATACGCACCAATTCGCACCCGTCGACCTGTTGTCCGATCCGCACCCACACCCCATCCACCAACGCCCGGGCGAATCCGTCACTGCACACCACGGCCGATACCGTGTGCCGGTCCGAGAACGGTTCCAGGCGCGGGGCTGCTGCTCCCAGCGCGGGCATGGTCGTCGGGGCGCCGTTCAGCGCCGCCGCGCCCGCTGCCGCCGGCGCCTCTAACAGGGCCCGCTTGACCACGTCGGTCAGTCCGAAAAGATCGCGCGCCTCCGCCTCGGCCGCGGGCAAGTGCTTCGGGAATCGCGCCGGCGCCAGCACGGCGCCGCCGGGCGACTCGCCGGTCCGCACTCCCTGGGTTGAGGCCGACGCGAGGCGTCGCGCGCCTTCCGGCGCGCCCTGCACCACCGTAGGACCCCGATGGCGCGGGCCGATGATGCGGTCCACGATCAACCCGACCGCCACCATCACCGCCACGCACGCGTAAACTTGTTTTTTCCGCTTGCTCACGACGTCAATGCGGATCCTCTGGACGGCCCGTTACCGCCGCCGCCGAATAAAAACCCACCGTCAGCTCCATCTCCCGTTCCTCCGCCTGCTCCCCCGGAGAATTCTTCAGGCGCCCGATTCGCAGATGCGTGATGTCTCCCCAGAAATCGCAGGCCTCAAACTCCCGCAGCAGCTTCGTCAGGTCCGCGTAGGCGCCCTGCCCGGCCACGTGATAACGCACCTCGCGTACCCCCGAGTACCCTGCTGCTCCCACTGGCGTCACCGCCGCCAGACGCACCGCGTTCCGACGGGCCAGGTCCGCCAGCGTGCGCAGATGGTCTTCGATGGGCGCCTCCGCCGGCGGCGTACCGGTGACGCTTAAAACTTCTTTCCGCTCCGCCTCCAGGGCCTTCTGCTTGCCCAATTCGTACTCCAGCGTGGCCGCGTCGCGCGTCTTGTCCGCCAACGCCCCCCGCAGGCTGCTCAGTTCAGCGGCGGCGGTGTTGGGACGGAGAAACGCATGCCAAGTCCCGCTCGCCGCCAACACGCCGGCCAGCACGCCCCCCACCACGTCGACGATCAGAACGGATTGCCCTCGTAACCGCACGGCTTCACCATTCGCAGGCCAGCACGAAGTGCACAGCCCGCCCTCCCAGCACCGGCTCCATGCCGGCGTTCACCAGACTCACCGTCGCAAACGATCCCGAATCCTTCAGCTCGGTGATCAAATCGAGGAGACCCACGTGGTCCAGGGCATAACCCTCCAGACGCAACGCCGTAGGGGCCTCCAGCACGATCACTATCCCCTTGCCTCCCGTCTTGGCCTCCTCCGGCGCCTTCCCCACCGCCGGGACCGTACCGTGCCCGCTCACCGGTTGCGGGGGGTCGGTGGCCAGCGAGGTCAGCCAGACTTGCGGCGGCAGGCTTTCCGAGAGGAGCGCGAGCAACCCCGACCAGGAACGCTTCGTCCGCAAAGCCCCCGCGCGGGCCAGCTCCGCATCCAGGTCCAGCACGGTTTGGGCGGTGGAAGCTACCTCCCCACGCACGCTGCGGAGTTTCGTTTCCACCTCCGCGACGCTCGCCCGCATCCGCTCAATCTGGGCCTGCTGCCGACCCTCGACGGCGACCGGCACCAGCGTCGCACCGGCCAACGCCACCCCCACGATCACCCATCCTTGCAGCCGGCGCATCAGGCGGTGCCGGATCAGCATCTCCGACGGAATGAGGTTGACGCCGACCATGCGAATCCCTTAACCCGGTGTCGGAACTCTGCCACTGCGGCGTCGGGCCGGGACGCGGGCTCCCATCCGGGGCTCCTCCGCCGGCAAGGCCAGACCGATGGCCCCGCACAGAGCCCCTAGTGAATACCGTCCCGCCGCCGCCTCGGCCGCGGTGAGGAAGGTCCCCGCCCCGCCCGAATCTGTCGCCGCCGGTCGTCCACGCTTCACTGCCGCGTGTACGGCAATGCCCAGGCGTTCCTTCAGATATCCGTCCAGGTCGCGCAGTTCCGACCCCCCGCCCATCAGGATGAGTTCCGACACCCGATGGTCCGGATAGCACTGCAGCGCATAGCGGTACGACCGCTCGATCTCCGCGCACAGGGTGTCCAATTCTTCGCGGAGAATGTTCCGAATAATGCCCCCCAGGTGGGCCGACGGTGCCCCGGGCCCGCCGGGATCGTCGCCCCGCACCCCGCGCTCCTCCTCCCCCGCGTGACCCCGCCGGAGCGGTTGAATCCCGTGGTCGCGCAAGTGAATCTCCGCCGCGCTGGCGCTCAAGCCCAACGCCTCGCTGATGCGGCGGATCCACCGGCTCCCGCCCGTGTCGAAACCACGCACCAGCACCGGCACGTCGCGGACGCACAGGGCCAGGCGGATTTGATGGTCCCCCAGGTCCAACAACCCCCAAATTTCGCGTGTCGCAGCTTCGTCATCGGAGCTGCTCAATCCGTCCTCGACCGCAACCCCGCGACGCAGCCAGGCCCCGCAGCGCGCCAAGCCGCACAGACCGGCGTCCAGCCGGCGGCACACCACCCCCGCCGCCCGGCACATCTTCCACACCCCGGAAATGACCGCCTTCTCCGCCGCCACCCCGATGGCGGTCGGCTGTCCCGGGTTCCGCGGTCCGGCCGGTTCGGACTTGGTGCGCCCCATCGGACCGCGATCTGCGGCCGGCAACAGCCAAAAGTCGCTCGCCACCGTGCCCGGCGCGTAGCTCATCAAACGCTCGATTTCCCAATGGGCCGCCTGCCGTAAACCCTCCGCCGATCCGCTCTCGTCCTGCGCCGGCAGTTCCAGAGCGTGCAGCTCCACCTCCGGGCTGCTCAAACCCGCCACGACTTCCCTCCCGCGAAACTCGTTTTGCCGGAGGAAGCGTTTGATGCGCTCAGCCAGTTCCAGGACCCGTTCTTCGGAGCGCAGCGCCGCCGCCATCGAGCCGCGGGGCTCTATCGGGGCGGGCTCGGGCGGCGGACCACCGCGTGCCCCCCCTTCCCGTCCCGAAGACCAGTCCCAGCAGAAGGCCTTGAACACCCGCCAGTCCCCGGCGCCGCGGTCCCTGGCGCGCGACGGGCCCCGCACGAGCTGCACCAGGCGCACTCCACGCCGCCCGATGTCCATCCCGATCGGCGAGTAACTCCCTCGTTGGCCCAGCAGCTTTACCATCCCATCGTCGCCCAGCACTCGGCTCCTACTGCGTCGCCGCCGTCACGTCGAACATCGGCACGAACAGCGAGATCGCCACCACACCCACCACCACGCCCATGCCGATCAGGATCAGGGGCTCAAGCAATTTGGTGGCCACGCCGACCAACTCGGTGTTCTCTTCGTCCAGCACGTCGGCCACGTAGCTGATCGACTCTCCCAGACTCCCGCTCTCCTCGCCCGTGCGGACCGCCTGACAGATGCTGGCGTCGACCAGCTCCGATCTTTCCATGATCTGGCTGAGCGAGTTCCCCGCCGTCACCGCCTCTTCCATGTCGTCGCACATTTGGAGGTAGCGCCGGTTGCGGGTCACGCCCCGGGCCAGGTCCAGGGCGTCCAGCACGCCCACCTTGGCTTCAATCAGCATGCCCAGAATCCGCAGCATCTCCGCCTGGATCAGACGGGACATGATCCGCCCGACCAGCGGGATGCGGATCTGCGCGTCGCTCACCAACTGCCGACCGACCGCCGACTTGCACAGGTAGACCAAGGCGATGACCAGCCCGATCGCCGCCCCCACCGGCACCGGCCACCACGTCCGCAGACCGCCCGCGACCGCCAACAGAAACTTCGTCGACGCCGGCAGCGGCACCCCCAACCCGCGGAACATGTCCCCGAAACGCGGGATGACGAAGAACAGCAGCACGTTGAGAATCCCCACGCACAGCAGGGTCAGCAGGACGGGGTAGGCCGTCGCCCCCACCACTTTGTTTCGCATCGCCTTGCGCTTGCCCATGATGGCGGCCAGTTTCGCGAACATCTGCGGCAGTCGGGCGCTGGCCTCCCCCGCCGCCACCACCGCGCAGTAGGACGCGTCGAAGACGGCCGGATACTTACGCAACGCTTCGGCGAAGGGGAATCCTTCCTCCAGGTCGGCGGTGATCTGGCGGATCACGCCCTGTTGTCGGGCGTCCTTGAGTTGTCGGCTCAACGCGTTCAGCGCCGGCACCACCCCGCTCCCCGAGGTCAACAGCATGGCCATTTGGCGGGTGAACATGACCAGTTGCCGCAGCGAAAAGCGGACCTTGACGAACTCGCTGCTCGCCGCCCCGATGCGCCGCCGCACCTCCTCCACTTTGGCCCGGGCAATGTGCGTGACAAACAGGCCTTTCTGGCGCAGGGACTCGACCGCCTCCTTGGCCGAAGGCGCCTCGATGATGTCCGCCACGTTCCGTCCCGAACCGTCGATGGCTTCAAAGGTCAGATTCATCGCCTACCCGCCTCTTGCCTCTTGCCTCTCTTCATAGATTCACTTCCTCAGCCTGCATGCCCGTGGGATTGCACGCCCCTCCACCTTCCGACCGGGTCACGCGCAGCACTTCCTCCAGGGTGGATTGCCCCTGTTCGACCAGGTCCAGCGCCTTCTCGCGCAACGTCCGCCACCCCGTCTCCGCCAGATAGACCCGCAGGTCCGCCTCTGAGGCCGATTTCTGGATCAACCGCCGGATTTCCGGGTCCGCCACCATCACCTCGTAGATGCCCACCCGCCCGCGAAAGCCGCTGTTGTGGCACGTCCGGCAGCCTTCACCTTTGTGGAACAGCTCGTTCGTCCGGTGACCCCAGCCGACCGATTCCAGCAACTCCCCCGGTGGGTAATACGACGTGTCGCACGCCGCACAGATCTTGCGGGCCAGGCGCTGGGCCACAAAACCCACCGCCGCCGCGGAGATCAGGTACGGTTCAACGTTCATGTCCAGCAGCCGCGCCACCGCGCCGGGGCAATCGTTGGTGTGCAGGGTCGAGAGCACCAGGTGCCCGGTCAACGCCGCCTGCACCGCCACTCGGGCCGTGTCCTCATCGCGGATTTCCCCTACCATGATGATGTCCGGGTCCTGCCGCAGGATGGAACGCAGGGCCCGGGCGAACGTCAGTCCCACTCCGTCGTTCACCTGGATTTGATTCACCCCCGACAACTGGTATTCCACCTGGTCTTCCACTGTCACGATGTTCACCGTCTCGTTGCGCAGCAGGTCCAGCGCCGAATAGAGCGTCGTGGTTTTCCCGCTGCCCGTCGGTCCCGTCACCAGGATCAGCCCGTAGGGATTGCGCAGCATCCCTTCGAACGCCGTGCGGTCCGCCCCCCGGATGCCCAGGTCGCTCAATTCAAAGGTCAGGTTGCTCTTGTCCAGGATGCGGATGACGATCTTCTCCCCCAGCACCGTCGGCATGCTCGAGACGCGCAGGTCGATCTCGCGCCCGTCCGCCACCAGGTGCACCCGCCCCTCCTGGGGCAGACGCTTCTCGGAGATGTCCATCCGCCCGATGACCTTGATGCGCGACACCAGCGCCGCGTGCATGGTCCGCGGCGGAGTCATCATGGTCCGCAAGGCCCCGTCGATGCGATGCCGGATGTGCGTCGCGTCCCGTTCCGGCTCGATGTGGATGTCGCTGGCCCCCTCGCGCAGCGCCGTCAGGATCGCCAGGTTCACCAAGTTAATCACTGGACTCCCGTCGATCATCTTGTCCAGGTCGGCCACCGGCCCCTCGTCGATCGCCTCGTGCTCCGCGATCTCGACGTCGCTCTCCTCAATCGACGCCAGAAACGCATCCACGGTCACTTCCGCCGCCAGGTACTTCCGCTGGAACTCGGCGATGTTCTCCTCCATGGCCAGCACCGGCCGGATCGTGCAATGGGTCAGACGTTGCAGGCGGTCCAGCGTCGGCACCGACTGCGGCTCCACCATCGCCACCGTCAGCACGTCCTGCACGCGGAACAGCGGCAGCACGCGCAGACGCTCCGCCTCCTCTTTCTCGATCAGCCTGGCCACTTTCGGGTCGATCAGTCCGTGGCGCAGCACGCATCCCGGCACGCCCAGCCGGGCCCCCAAGGCGCTGACCAGTCCGGCCGACGACACCGCCCCGACGTCGATCAGGCATTTCCCGAGGCGTCCCCCGTCGGCCTGCTGCTTGGCCAGGGCCTCGGCCAATTGCCCCGGCGTGATCACCCCGTCCGCGATCAGTTGTTCGCCCAATCGGGCTGCCGGTCCGATCATCTGTTCTCAGTTCCTGGTTCAAAGTTCAAAGTTCCGAGGCCCCACTTCTTCAACTTTGAACTTCGAACTTTGAACTCCTTATAGGAAGCTCCGCACCGCGTCCTCCACGTTGTCGAAGAACTGAAAGTGATGCGCCAAACCGGTGAGCTCGAATATCTCGCGACACGTCGGGGTCACTTCCACCAACTTCAGACGGCCCCCGCGCCCTTGCAGGACCTCCGCCGTCGCCAGCAGGCCCTCCAGCGCCACGCTGTCCAGGCACGGCACTTCCGCCATGCCCAGGATGAACCGGGGGTTGGGACCTTCCGCGTGCGTCAGCAGGTGCTCGCGGACCCGCCCCGCGTCGTCATCGACCAACGCCCCGATGGGCATGCACACTTCCACCGTGCCCACCGTTTGATGATCGATCTTCATAAAAAAACTATCAGCTTTCAGCTATCTGCCATCGAGTTTCGACGTTTCGCCTCTTGCCTCTTGCCTTCTTTCTTAAGTCCTATGTCCCGATGACCTGCCCCAGATCGCTCGAAATCAGCACCGCAGCCTCGCGCGCTTCTCGGCAGGCCTCCAAGGCCGCCGCCACCAATCGTTCCAGGGAAGGTTTCGTCTCCGCCGGCGTCTCTCCGATCACCCCGCTCCCCGCCAGTCCGCAGCGGAACTCCACCCGTTCCCCGTAGGGCTTTCGCGCCGCCGGCACCCCGGCCAAGCGGTCCATCAGTTCCTTCACAATCAACGTGGCCAGTCCCGTGTCCACCCGCCGCAACAGCAACATGAACCGCGAATCGTCGAACCGCCCCAGGCGATCATCCGCCCGCAGCCGCTGTTTGAGCACGTTGCTCACTGCGGCGCGCACTTCGTCCGTCGTCTCCCAATGTCCTTCGTCGTCCAGCGCCCGCAGCCCTTCCACCCCGATCACCGCGACGGCCACCGGCTCCCCCTGGCGGTACGCGTCCGCCAGAATCTCCCGTCCGATCTCAAAGAACGCCCGGCGGGTCAGCCCGCTGCTGCCCGGATCGGTGGTCACCGCCGCCCGGCTGCGGCAGACCTCCGTCAGCATGTTCCAGAACTGCGCGATCACCAATTCCACCAGGCGAAGCTGGGCGTGCGACCAGGGGCACGCGCCGGTCGTCATGCCGTGGGAACGCTCGTCGCCCGGCCCGGGCGCCGCGAAATGCCCCACGGTCACCACGCCGACCTTGTGCGCGCCCCGCACGATGGCGAAGCACCACGCCGGCCCCTCGCCGGAAACCTTCGAGTTTCCGGTCCCAACTTCCGAGTCTTGACTTTGAACTTTGAACTTTGAACTTTGAACTTCCTCCGCGTCGCCGGCGCTGCTTTGGGCCCGCAACTGCTCGACCAGTTTCCCGTGCGTCGGATCACACGCCACGAAGGACCGACCGCTGGTGGCCACGTAGCCCTCGATCCCGCGCCGCGCGGAGACCATGCTGGTCGTGTCGTCCGGTTCGATCTCCCGTAGCGGGATGAGTTGGTCCCCCTCGCTGAGCACCCGATAGGGCCGCACGTGCGTACCGCCCACCCAGTGAAACAGCGTCCCACGCAGGAACTCGTCGAAGTCCGCCCAGGGGTCGTCGTTGTAGCGGTGCACTTCCAGCCAGGCATCGAACTGCCGAAACGCCGAGCTCATCGACTCCAGGGCGAAACTCCGCTCGTCCCCGTCGTCGGACGGTCCGGTGTCTCCCCCCGCCGCCGGTGCCGACGAGAAGAGGCCGCCGAAACCTCCGCGCCGCTCTTTTCCACCGCCCCGCGATGCGCCGCGGGCTTCCGGCTCCCCTTGACGCGGAGTGTCGAGGGCCCGCGCGGTGCTGCTCTCTCCCCGCGGCGAGGTCCTCGCGGACGCCCCGTAACCCACCAGAGCGATGGCCGCCGCTCCGCACAGCACGGAGAGCAACGTGCCGACATCCCCCCACCACGCCCCGGCGGCGTTCGCCTGGACTACCGCCACCCACAGCGCGGCGCACAGACCTCCCAGGATCGCCCCGTGACGCCGAGTCGCCGAACGCGCCCCCAACGCCGCCCCCAGGAAGATCGGGAACCAGTAGAGCAGCCACGTCAACGACACTTTGGCCTACCTCCCTAAGCCGGGTCGGACCCGCCGATCCGTCCCGCCGCCGTGCAGAGCCGACCGCCCGGGCTTCGCGCCCCGACGTCGGTTTCGCGGGCGCTCGCTTCGAACCAACTCTCGAACTCTTCCGGGTCCTTCGCCGCCCAAGCCCGAATCACTCGCTCGAAGATCGCGGCTAGGTTCGGGTCCACCACCGTCCCCGCCTCCCCCCCCAGGATGGACAGCGCCTTCGACCACGTGAACGCCTTGCGGTAGGCCCGGCTCGTGGTCAACGCGTCGAACACGTCCGCGATCTGAATGATGCGGGCTTGCAGCGGAATCTCCTCGCCGGCCAGTCCGTCGGGATACCCGCCCCCATCCCAGTGCTCGTGGTGGTGCAGCACCCCGTCCAGCGCCTCCGCCAGTTGCGGCACCTGGCAGACCACCTCCGAACTCCGCACCGGGTGTTCCTTCATGTGGTCGAATTCCTCGGTGGTCAGCTTGCCGGCCTTCTTGAGCACGTCGTCGCGGATGCCGATCTTGCCCACGTCGTGCAGCAACGCCGCCCACTCCAGGATCTGTACGCGCTCCTCCGACCAGCCCAGCTCCCGCGCCAACCGGCAGGCGTAATGCCCCACCCGCGTCGAATGCCCCGAGGTGTACACGTCCTTCTGGTCGATGGTCCCCACCAGCGCCCGCACCATGTCGATTGACAACTGGCGCAGTTCCCGCACCAGTCGTCGGTTCCGGATGATGTCCCCGCAGAACAAGCTCAGCGAGTCCATCAGCAGCATGTCCGCCGAGGTGAACCGCCGGAAGCCCTCCCCTCGGGTCAGCACCAGCGCGCAGACGAAATCGTTCCCGGCGTAGATCGGACAGGCCATCGTCTGACCCACCTCATCCGGGCACTGGCAAACCACGACCCGCCGGGTGCTCGCGCTCTCCCGCATCAGCTTGGCCAGACACGCTGACCCCCCCGGCGCGGTGCCCGCTTCATCCCACACGCACCTCTGCACCGCATCCTCCCCCGCCAGGCGCAGGGTCACGAAGTGGCACTTGTCGAACATCGTCCGCAGGCAGGCGACGAACGCCCCCATGACTTCTTCTTCGTCGGTGACCTCCGCCAGCCGGCGGGTGATGTCGAAGACGATGCCGAGCTGTTCGTAAGCGTGAAGCAGTTCGTTGCCCATCCCCTCGTGCTCGGCGAGCACCAACCCGAGCTTCTCGCCCAGGTGGTTCAGGTGGCGGCGCAGCAGTTCCGCCGCCGGCGCGGGGTCCGCTTCCGAACCCGAGAGCGACGAAAGTATGTCACCCAGCAGATTGGAGACTCCGTGCGGGCCGGTTTCGCTCGGCCCGCCCGCTGCCGGGTTCAGTCCGAGCTGACCCTTTCGTCGCCCCGTCGTGCTCTCACCTCGCACCATACCCCACTCATCCCTCGGTGGCGCCGGCTTTCCGGTCGGCCGCGGACGCCCCGGCCGGGGCCGACAACAGCGACTCGATCTCCACCAGCAGCCGCGACGGCGAGAACGGCTTGGGGTGCACGCGAATGCCGTAAACCGCCAGGTTCGCCGCGATCGACGACTGATCGCACCGCGAACTCAGCACCACGATCGGCACGTCCACCCGACGCTCCGTCCGGAGCCTGCGCACCAACTCCAGCCCGTCCACCCGCGGCATGTTCACGTCCGACACGATGATGTCCACCGGGTTGGCCCCCACGGCCTCCAGCGCCTCCGCCCCGTCGCGGCATTCCACCACCTGGTGCCCGTTGCGGCTGAACCACATGGCCAGCACCCGCAGGATTTGCACGTCGTCCTCGACCACCAGAATCGTCGCCATCGCCGATCCTCTCGTTACGGCCCCGGCGGGTGCCTCATCCCGTTTCGCCGGTCCGCTCGGGTGCCCCATCCCGTTTCGCCGGTCCGGCGGACCGGCGAACGGGGTGGGGGACCGATTGCGTCGTCCTTTTCTCTTCTTCGACCTCTGTGCTCTCTGCGGTGAATGTCGCCTCCTACGTCGCCACTCCGACGGCAATCTTCTTCCGCGGCAGCTTCACCACGAACGTCGAGCCTTTTCCCTTCTCGCTCATCAGTTCGATGTCACCTCCGTGACGCCGCGCGATTTCCCGCGCCGTCGTCAGGCCGATCCCCGTGCCCGTCTCCTGCTGCACCGCCGGGTCCTTGCTTCGATGGAACTTCTCGAACACGTGGTCCTGCTCGCTCTTCTCGATCCCGATCCCGTTGTCCTTCACCGTGATCAGCAGGTGGTCTTCCGTGGCCTGACAACCCACCCGCACCTCTCCGCCCCCCGGCGTGTACTTCAGCGCGTTCCCCAGCAGGTTGTTCAACACCACCGCCAGCTTGTCCTTGTCCGCCCGAATCGGCTCCACCTTCGCCGGCAGGACGGCCTGCACATCGATGTTCTTCTCGTCCGCCATCGCCCGCACGTCCCGCAGCGCGTCTTGGATCAGCGTCCGCACGTCCACCTCGTCGAACACGATCTGGATGCTGCCCACCTCCAACTGCGACATGCTCAGGATGTCCTCGACCAGCCGCGACAACCGCCGCGTCTCCTTGTTGATCACGTTGTAGCACTCGCTGACCACCTTGGGATCGTCGAACATCCCGCTCGACAAGGTCTCCGTGTACGCCCGGATGTTGGTCAGTGGCGTACGCAGCTCGTGGGTCACCTGCGAAACGAATTCCTCGCGGGCCCGGTCCGCCCGCACCTGCTGGCTGACGTCCGCGACCACCACCACGCAGGCCCCGTGCTGCCGGCTCTTCCGCTGCGGCACCACCCGCACCCGGTAGTGGCTCCCCCCGCTTTCCACCAGCGCGCTGTGTCCTTCGTAGCTCCCGTCCGCGCCGCGCGCCTTGGCCACCGCCTCCAGCACCAACCGCCCCGTCGGGTTCGTCTCCAACTCCTCCAAACGCGACCGGGCCGCCTCCGCCTGCTTCCACCCCAGCAACCGCGCCGCCGCCGCGTTGCAGTGTATCAGCAGGTTCTCGTCGCCCACGATGAGCAAACCATCCGGAACGGCGTCGATCGCGTCCGCCAACTCCCCGCGGTTGGAGCGCTCCAAAACCTGGCGCAGCTCCGCCGTCGCCGTGGACCGCCCCGCCTCGCTCTGGAACCCCAGCGTCAGGTCGATCAACTTGTTCCAACTGCTCGCCACCGCCCCCAGCGAATCGGATACCCGCAGGGAGGCCAATTCCTCCTCCAGGCGGTCCGCGTGCGTCACCAGGTTGTCCGCGATACACGCGACGCCCCGGAAATGCCGGCGCATCAGGTGGTACACGATCCCCAACACTCCCACCGCCGCCAGGATGATCACCAGCAACCACGCCTGGCCGCCGCTCAAGTCTCCCGCGGTGTCCCACCGCAGCACGCCTTCCAGCGTACGTCTCGCACCCGTCCCGGCGGCCGCGAGGGGGAACTCGTAGTAACGACGCAGCGTGTGGCCGTCCTCGGAGGCCAACGGGAGTCCGCCGCTCCTGCTCGAGAGCGTGTCATCCGCTTCCCCCCCCTCTTCTCCTGACGCGGGCCTGGGCGGGCTGCGTTGCCCGACCTCCGTGGCGTCCAGGGCCACGAGGACCACGCCCGTCTCATCCACAACGCTCAGCCGCTCACAATCCCGTCGGCACGAGAACTCGCG
>JBGPAW010000020.1:0-20885 GCA_041480905.1 Phycisphaerae bacterium | reverse complement strand
CTTGCCGGACCGCTTCGTGTTCACCTATCAGGGGGACGGAGACCTGGCGTCGATCGGGATGAGCGAGACGGTCCACGCGGCCGCCCGCGGCGAGAAGATCACCATTTTCTTCGTGAACAATGGAATCTACGGGATGACCGGCGGTCAGATGGCGCCGACCACGCTGGCGGGACAAAAGAGCACCACCAGCCCCAGCGGGAGGGACACCGACCTTACCGGGCAGCCGATCGACATGTGCAAGCTGCTGTCTTCGCTGCCGGGGGTGGCATACCTGGCCCGCGTGCCGCTGACCAGCCCGAAGCACCTGAACACGGCCCGCAAGTACATGCGTAAGGCGGTCCGGGCCCAGCTTGAAGGGCTGGGGTTCTCGATGATTGAGGCTCTGTGCGCCTGCCCGGTGCAGTGGGGGATGGAGCCCCGCCTGGCGCTCAAGCACATTGACGACGACGTGGTCAAGATATACCCGCCGGGAGAGTTCGTGGACCGGGTGTCCAAAGACAGCGGCGCGAAAGGCAAGGCGGAGTAGTATCATGATCGAAGAGGTGCTGTTCGCGGGGTTCGGAGGGCAAGGCATCCTGCTGGCCGGGCAGTTGATCGCCAAGGCGGCCATGGACGACGGCTTTTTCGCCACTTGGTTCCCCTCCTACGGACCCGAGATGCGCGGCGGTACCGCCAACTGCATCGTGGTCTACTCCGACGACGAAATCGGTTCGCCGATCACCAGCCAGTATGACACCGCCGTGGTGATGAACCAACCCTCCTTCGACAAATTCCAGAAAATGGTCAAGCCAGGCGGTACGCTCATGGTGAACACCTCGCTGGTCGAAATCGACCGGCGCCGTGAGGATATCGAGATCGTCGAGGTGCGCTGCAACCAGTTGGCCCAGGAAGTGGCGACCGATCGGTCCGCCAACGTCGTGGTGGTCGGCGCTTATAACGCCCTCCGCGGGCACCTCAAGAACGAGACCATTGAGCATGTCCTGCGGGAGACCTTCGAGCGCAAAGGCCAGCAGGTCGTCGAGGCCAACCTCAAAGCGTTCGCTGCCGGCGCCGGCGCTATTACGGAAATCAAAGAAAGAAGTCGGGTCTGATGACCCGACCTACTGCTGCTCCCTCTTCGTGTCTTGACATGCAGCGCGGTTCAAGACATGGCTACCCGCGATCCGCCAGAGGCGAATCGCGTGAAGCCATGCCACCCGCCCGCGGGCGAGGTCTTGCGTTGTTATCGGTTCAAGACATGGCGCCCCACTGTTTCCGGGTTGGTTGGGCATGCCTCCCCATCAGGTCCCGCGCCGGTCGGTGCCGCGGTGCCGCAGCCACAGGTAGCTCATCAGCCCCGTGCCGAGTACGTGCGCGAGGTCACCCAGGAGCCGAACTACGACGCGGCGCTGCAGGCGGTAAAAGCCGCGCTCTGAGAGCCGAGACGGCTCATCCGCCGACCACGTCCTTGGTGCGCGTCTGCCACCAGACGTAGCCCATCAGCAGCATGCCGGCGATGCTGAACGGCAGCATGAAGTAGAACCAGACGTTCCAACCCCACGACGTGGTTTTCTGGGTGTAGTCGATCAGCGAGCCGAAACCCCAACCGGCCACCCCGGCACCCAAGTATTGGAAGGAGTCGATCACCCCCGAGGCGAATCCGGACATCTTCCGGCCGCCGAGGTCCATGGCTGCGGCAGTGCCCAGAATCGAGTGGGTGGAGTTGCAGGTCAGGGAAATGGCGAGCATCATCACGGAAGCCAGAAGGGGGCTGGTCGCGTGGGCATTACTCAGCAGGAGGGCGGCCGAAAGGATCACCGCCGATTCCAACCCATACAGGGCCATGGCCACGGGGGCCCGCCGACCTCTGAACACGTAGTCCGAGACGCAGCCGGACCCCAGCGAGCCTAGGAACGCCATCAGCGGCAGCAACGCCCCGGTGACGATAACGAGCGTGGAGGTAGCGATGTCCAGGCCCCATTCCTTATCGAAATAGACCACCCACCAATCGAACTGGGCGGTCCGCACGATGCCCGTGCAGAAGTAGGCACAGGCGGTGATCCAGACCATCTTCTTGCGAATGATGGTGCCGAAGACCACACGTAGGGGTAAGTCCTGCTCGGGAGATTCCGCCGCGCCGGTCTCGGCGGGCCCGTAGCGTATGGAATAGCCGGCTTCTTCGGGGTTGTTTTTTACGACGAGGTACATGATCACCGTGATGACCGCGACGATTGCGGGCGGCACATAGAACAGCCAGCGCCAGTCCCCGCCGATCACATACTGCCGATTGAGTATCATCACGGGCATGCCCAGCAGCAGGACCGGTCCCAAAGCGTTGATGGAGATTTGACCCACCTGGATCATCAGCCCAAAAATGCCCGCGAAACGCCCACGCTCGCTGCGGGTAAACCAGGAGGTGTTGATTTTCACCATGCCCGGCGAGCCGAAGGCCTGCGCATACCCGTCTGAGGTGCGGATGAGGAAAAACAGCACGAAAACACTTCCTGCCCCGATGTAGGACGACAGCCCGAAAAGCACGTTCAGGATGACGGTGAGACCGGCCCCCAGCGCCATGGCCTGCTTGCCACCCAGCTTGTCGGTGAACAAACCGTTGACAAACTGCCCCACCGAGTAGGCCCAGTGCCGCCCGGTGTTGATCAAGCCGTATCCGGCGTTGCTCAGGCCGAACTCGCTCATGATGCGTGGCGCGGCGATCGAAAGATTGTAGCGGCACATGTAGTACGAGGCGTACATCAGACCGAGCGTGAACCAGTTCTTGCCTCGTCGGCCGCGGAAACCGGGAGGGTAGGTGACGGCGGGCTCGGGCGCTTGGCGGGGGGTCGGGGTAGAGTCATGGGCCATGGTACGCAACTCTTTTGATGTCAAACCCCCACTCCTGCTGCCGGACTCACGTGCGCGCTCCTCCAGGCTCATTGCATGCGTTTGAAATAGCCCGCCCCCGCTAACAGCATCAGCCCCTGCCAGACCACTGGAGCAAAGCTCAATGGATACTGGCTAACCCATCCTGCCCCCAGTTGTACGAGAAGCAACGCACCATACAGAAGCACACCCCACCGGCGCATGTTCCAATACCCCAGCAGGCAGACCGCCGTGGCGGCGAACGGGACGAACCAGGGAGCGAGGTCGTCGTAAGGCGAATAGGCGCTATCGGTGACACGAAACTGCAATGGAAACACACCCTTGGCGTCCAGGGCGACCACGCCGCTAAGTTGACCCCCTTGTCGGTCGAACGACAATCCCGTGGGGAGCTTACGGGTGTTGACCACCCAGTCATACGGCGGTCGGCCTCCTTCCACCAGGAGTTGAGCGGCATACTCTTTCCCGGCGCGAGCCGGCGGAAGCTTCCGGGTCACCAGACGCGGTTCTGATGTGGGGCTGGGCCGAACTGAGATCGCGTAGGGTTTCTCCGTCCGGGCACCGGAAACGCCCTCTGCGCCAACCCCGACCACTCTCTCGCCTGAGCGTCGCGGTGCGCCCGAGATCTCGCCGCTCTCGTCCTCGACTTCGAGGACGATGGTCCGGGAATCGCTGTGGCCTCTGCCGACGTAAAGCATGTTCCAGATGTGCGGTAGCATGACCGCCATCATAAACATGGCCAGGCAGGTCACGCCGATCAGCCATGCCAGAAGGGGCGGCCGGGGGACGATCCGCGGGAGTGGGCAGTCGGTGACTTCTTGAAGCTCCATCCCGTCACACCGGAGGACGGGCCGCCAGTCATGGGAACTGGGAAGTGGCTCCCAGGTAAGTAGCAGCTTGTGTTGCCGTAGGGAATCCGCGAAAGTGTGCTCGATGCCTTCCAATCGCCCGCGTCGATAGACGACCCGATCGCGGAGATACAAGGTCTTGCGCCCGATCCAACTGGACCTGGAGGCGATGTGGAGGGTGACGGCCTGCTGCACCTCGCCGGGTAGGGTCCATTGAAACTCGTACATGGGCTGTGTGTTTCGCAATCGCCTGGTTGAGGCGGGAACCCTGTCGAAAACCGACCGCATCCCGTGAGGTCTTCGACTATTAGAGCGTTCACGCTCCGGCACGTCAACTACCGTCAGCCAGGGCATTATACCATCACGGGCCGTGGCGGTAAGCGTTGATGATGGTACACTCCCTCTCGTGCCGGCCCACCGTGAATGATAAACTAACGCCTGGAGTGCTCGGCCCGGAGGCGGGGTATGCTGAAGCTCGGGAACGTGGAACTCGACGTGCCTTTCGTGCAGGCCGCCCTGAGCGGCTATAGCGACCTGCCCATGCGGCGCATCGCCCGCCGCCACGGGGCGCCTTACGCTCTCACCGAGGTCGTCCTCGACAAGCTGGTGACGCAAAAAGGCCGAACGCGGCGACGCATCTTAAACGTCGAGCCGGACGACCACCCCGTCGGCGGGCAACTCATGGGGGCCAACCCCGACGACTTTGCACCTGCCGCCTTCGCCATGGCCGAGGCAGGCTACGACGTGATCGACCTCAATTTCGGCTGCCCCGTGCGCAAAGTCCTGGGGCGCTGTCTCGGCGGGTTCCACCTGTCGCAGCCGAACGTCGCCCTCGACATCGTGAAGCGCGTGTACGACGCGGTCGGCGACCGGCGCCCGATCACGGTTAAGCTCCGCCGCGGCCTCGACGATTCCCCCGAGAGCGAACGCAACTTCTTCGCCATTCTCGACGGCGCGCTGGCGATCGGCGTCACCGCCGTGACCGTCCACGGGCGCACGGTCCGGCAGCGTTACGTCGGCCCCAGCGACTGGCGCTTTCTCGAACGGGTCAAGCGGCACGTCGGCGAGCGCCCCGTTCTGGGCAGCGGTGATCTGTTCAGCGCCCCGGATTGCCTGCGTATGCTCGCGGAAACCGGCGTGGACGGCGTGACCATCGCCCGCGGGTGCATCGGCTACCCGTGGATCTTCAGCGAGTGCCGGGCGCTGTACCAGGGCCGCCTGCTCCCTCCCCCTCCCAGCGTCCCTGAGCAAGGCCGCACCATCGCCGCGCATTTCGCCGAGTCGGTCGCGGTCCACGGCCCGCGGCGAGCCGCCCGGATCATGCGCAAGTTCGGCATCAAGTACGCCGAGCATCATCCTTGCTCACAGGAGGTCCGCGACGCCTTTGTGGCCATCAGCTCGGTCGCGGAATTTGAAGCGGTGTTGACACGCTGGTACCGTCCCGACGCGGATTGGCCGCCGGTGCAGCGCCGCTGCGGTCCCGGTCACCTCGTCGCCGCCGGCGCCCGTAGGTTCCGCCCAGCCGCTCACGCGGCGGCTTTACCGAGGTGCTGTTTGGCGAGTTCCACCACTTTGTCGAAGGCCGCGGGGTCGTGAATCGCCAGCTCGCTGAGCATTTTGCGGTTCAGGATCACCTGGGCATTCTTCAGGCCGAATATCAACCGGCTATACTGGAGGCCGCGTGCCCGGCAGGCGGCACCCAGCCGCGTGATCCACAGGGTGCGGAAGTCCCGCTTGCGGGTGCGGCGATCGCGGTAGGCATAGCGGCCCGCGTGGATGAGGGCCTCGCTGGCGGTCTTGTAGAGCTTGCTGCGGCCGCCACGATAGCCTTTGACGGCACGGAACAGCCTGACTTTTCTGCGGTGCGTAGCGGCTCCTGCTCGGGCGCGTGGCATCGACGTTTACTCCTGACGCGACAACGATGGGCAACGGCTACGCGCCGATCGCTATCTTGATCTTCCTGGCATTCTTCCCGGAAAGAAAGCTCGGCTTCCGCAAAGCGCGCTTGCGGTTGGAACTCTTTCCGCTCATCAAGTGCCCGGCGAAGGATTTCTTGAAACGGACCTTGCCGCGGGCGGTGATTTTCACTCTCTTCTTGAGTCCCTTGTGGGTCTTCATCTTGGGCATTGGCACACCTCGACTACGGTTGCAAAACGCGAACACCACAGTATACGACGCTTTTTCGCCGTTGCAAGGGGGCGGGTGGCCCACCTCCTCTGGAGGTGGGGGAGCGATTGCTTGCGAAGGCCATGAAGCCGGACATCGTGCGGTTCGGTGGTGCGAGGTAATCGCTTCCCCAGATCCAAAGAACCTGGGCCACCCACCCCGCCGAAAGTGTCACGAACCCGCTAGCACCACCCCCTCGGCCTCGCCGGCAGGTCGTAGTCGCTCCGACCGCGGCGCGGCCTCGCGGGCGGTTCTGATGCCTGCCTGTCGCCTGCCTGCCGCCTGCCTGACGGTAGTCAGGGCAGGCAGGGCAGACAGGAGGGTCTACCGCACGCTGCGTCTTCGAGGCCTCGGTCCCACCAAAACCATCGCCGATGCCCTCAAGACCTACCTGACGACGGGTCAATGGCCTCCGCTGCCGCCCGCCGCTCGTGTGCCCGAGGCTGGAGAGCACATCCCCGCTCGAATTCCCGCCGCTTCTACCCGTTCCCTCTGACCCTGTTGAGTCTTCCCGGGTCCGGGGGGGCGGTGCAGGGATCCTAAAATGGGGGGGAAGAGGTTGCGGCAAGGCCGTTGGCAGGCCTCCTCAAGGCGGGAAAACTGTTTGGAGATTGGCAAGGTTTCTGGTAAGGTAAGATTGTTCCCGGCCCTGACTGCCGTCAGGCAGGCGGCGGGCAGGTGCCGATGCTGGAGGACAGAGAGAGACGCCTGGCGATTGGGCGGCCTCTCTCTTTTCTTCGCGCCCGTTGTGTGGCGAGGCCGATCGAACGACGACATCCGAATGGACGGCTTATTCCCGAAGGAGGACAGGGACATGTACACGCGCGTGACGATGGCGGTGGCTATGGGGATTACAGTCCGTTTCCGGAGACTGTGCACCAGAGCAGTTACGATTAGAAAGGGAAGTCTCATGAACCCCACAAGACGTAGGGGCATTATTCTGGCGGTCTGGGGATTCGCGGTGCTGATCCGCGCGAGTCCGGCCGGGGCGACACCACTCTACACCCTCGACGAGGGGCTGACGCTTGGTGGCACCGGGGGCGTAGGCGTCGGCATCAACAACCTGGGCGAAGTGGTCGGGCAGTCAAGAACCACGCTTGGACATGACCACGCTTTCTTGTACAGCCATGGGGTAATGACCGACCTTGGAACACTCGGCGGGGACACGAGCTGCGCGTGGAACATCAACGAGTCGAGGCAGGTGGCCGGATGGTCGGAGACCAGCCCTGGCAGCTACACCCACGCTTTTCTGTACAGCGGCGGAGCGATGGCCGACCTTGGAACGCTCGGGGGGAACGAGAGCCGCGGGTACGGGATCAACGATTTAGGTGAGGTGGTCGGGCAGTCGGACACCAGCGGGGTTAATCACGCCTTCCTCTACCGGGGCGGATCGATGGCCGATTTGGGGACGCTCGGCGGTTCCTGGAGCGGCGCCATTGGCATCAACAATTCGACCCAGGTGGTCGGCTGGTCATACGTCAGTGGAGACTACACCCATCACGCGTATCTCTACGCGGATGGGTTAATGACCGACTTGGGGACATTGGGCGGCATGGCCAGCACCGCCCGTGGGATCAACGCTTCTGCCCAAGTAGTCGGTGGGGCCCACACGAGCAGCGGTGCCTGGCACGGCTTTCTCTATAGCGGTGGAACGATGAACGACTTGGGGACGTTGGGCGGTACAGAGAGTTACGCCCTGGCCATCAACGACTCGGCCCAAGTGGTCGGCGAGTCGAAGACCAGTACCGACGTCTACCACGCCTTTCTCTACACCGAAGGGTCGATGATTGACCTCAACAATCTCATCCCCGCCGACTCCGGGTGGACGCTGAATGTGGCGGACGGAATCAATGACGCGGGACAGATCGTCGGCCGTGGTACCAATCCGTCCGGGCAAAGTCAGGCCTTTCTTCTGACCCCCATCCCCGAACCTGCTACGCTCGCGCTGCTGGGAATGAGTGCTTTTGTCGTGTTTCGCAGAAGGTCGCTTCACATGAATGGAGGTGTGCGATGCATACTATGAAAGTTAAGACTGTTGCCATCGTGATGTTCGGGGCATTGCTCCTTGCCGGTCAGCGAGCCGTTGCCGGCATCCCGCCGGAATACCGCATCCTCGACCTTGGCACGCTTGGCGGATCACCCAGTCGCGCCCACGACATCAACGACCAGGGCCAGGTCGTCGGATGGTCTTATACGGCCGACGGCACGAGGCATGCCTTCCGCACGGTGCCTAAGATGCCCATCGACCCCTTGAGGGATGATCTGGGGACCCTCGGGGGTCCGGACAGCGAAGCTTGGGCTATCAACGAGCTTGGGCAGGTGGTGGGCTGGTCTCACAACAATGATGGGTTTTCCCGTGGTTTTCGGACGGGCGCGAATCTACCCATCAATCCAGCGACGGACAATCTCGGGACCTTCGGGGGTACCGAGAGTGCGGCCTACGACATCAATGAGTCCGGACAAGCGGTAGGATGGGCTTACAACCCGCAGAATAAGCAGCGCGCCTTTCGGACGGCGGCCAACATGCCCATCAACCCATCGACGGACGATCTGGGGACCCTCGGAGGTCCGGATAGTGTGGCGCAGGGGATCAACGACGACGGCCGGGTGGTCGGTTGGGGGAGGACCACTACGGACGCGTTCCATGCCTTCCTCTACACGCAAGAACCTACGACCGACCTGGGGACGTTGGGGGGCGACTTCAGCATCGGCTTCGCCATCAACGCCTCAGGGCAGATAGCCGGCGGCTCGTATACTATTCCCGGGGCATCGGAACACCGGGCTTTCCTTTATCACGGGGGCGAGTTAAGGGACTTAGGAACGGTCGGTGAGAGGTGGAGCTGGGCCGAAGACATCAACGACGAAGGGCTTGTGGTCGGTCACTTGTCGAATACCACTGGCACCCCTGTAGCCGCCTTCGTCTGGGGCGACCTGGACGGAGACTGGGAAGGCGACCCGGGCGAGATGGTCGACCTCAACACCCTTATCCCGTCCGGACCGGGCTGGGATCTCCGATATGCCTATGCGATCAACAACGCGGGCCAGATCGTTGGGGCGGGTGCCACACCATTGGGAGAAACTCATGCTTACCTCCTGACCCCCATCCCCGAACCTGCTACGCTCGCGTTGCTGGGAACGGGCGGCTTGGCCGTGATCCTGAAAAGAAGAAGCACGAAGTGATAAAGGAGAATGGTTATGGAGCGGGTATCGCACTTATTGATGCTCTTCGGGGCGGCGGTCTGCCTTTTTGCCGGGTCAGCGGCATTTGGCGATCAGCCGTCTTTCACGGGCCTGGGCGATCTGCCGGGCGGGCTTTATTACAGTACAGCCTACCGAGTCTCCGGGGACGGCTCGACTGCGGTGGGTAGGAGTTCATCTGGAAGCTCGTATCCGGACTACGAAGCCTTCCGGTGGACTGAAGGGACGGGTATAAACGGTTTGGGGTATCTGGAGCCTACTATTAGTCATTGGAGCAGTGCCTATGGGGTTTCACGGGATGGATCGGTTGTCGTAGGCGAAAGCACTTCCGGGACCCTGTACTGGTGGGCCTCCTACTGGATGGAGAATGGGACTGGGGCAACGCCGTTGCCTATAGATGGTCCATATCCAGGTGAGGTGTGGAGCAGGGCCGAAGATTGTTCCGGGAACGGTTTGGCTAACGGAACGGTCATCGTAGGCGGGCAATCGCGTCCGGGAAGCACCGACCCATCGTGGAAGGCTTACCGATGGGTCTGGAATGATAGTGGGCAGAACTGGAACATGTACCAACTGCCTCCTCTGGGTGAGAGTTCAAGCATGTTGGCGCGGGCGGTCTCGGCTGACGGTTCGGTCGTGGTGGGCGGACCGACAGGGGGGGACCTCGGCCAGCAAGCCTTTTCCTGGACACAAGGTGACAATCGAACGGTTGGTTTGGGGGATTTACCTGGGGGCGACTTCTACAGCCGGGCCCTAGATGTCTCCGCGGACGGAAGCGTCATCGTGGGCAACGCGATTTCTACTTTGGGTGATGAAGCGTGTCGATGGAGCAAGAACGAACAAGGAGACTGGGTCATTCAAGGCCTGGGGGACCTTGAGGGTGGTATCTTCATGAGTTACGCGAACGGGGTCTCCGGCGATGGGTCAATTATTGTTGGCGGCGGGCGCACGGGGCCGACGGAATCCGACCAGGAGGCGTTCATCTGGGACGAGGTCTACGGGATGCGTAATCTGCGCGATGTTCTGGTCAATGAGTACCACTTGGACCTGACCGGGTGGGTGCTCCTCGGAGCCAACGGCATCTCTGCCGACGGGCTCACCATCGTTGGTGGCGGGTATAACCCCAACGGTGATATCGAAGGGTTCATCGCTCACATTCCCGAACCAGGCACGCTGTCGCTCTTGGTTCTTGGCGGGGTGGGTATACTTGCCAGGCGAAGGGGCGTTCGGCGGTAGTTCTTTGCCCTTCGGTTCTTTCTCCCTTTACCCAGGACGGGTGCACGCCCGCCCCCGATACCTTTTCGCCCCGGCGCGGGTGCCGGTCATTGGGCCAGCCAGTTCTCAACCAGCAGGCCCGCCACCCGGCGGAACTCGCGCTCGTTGTTGGTTACCAGCGTCACGCCGACCGCCAGCGCGTGCGAAGCGATCAGCGTGTCCAGCGGGCCGATGGGCGTGCCCGTGCGTTCCAGCCCGGCACGCACCCGGCCGTAGGTCTCGGCGGCGATGCTATCGAAAGGCAGGATGCCCAGCGGAGCACAGAACCCGGCCAACAGTTCCTCGTGCCGCGCGGGACGCGCGGACTTCACCACGCCGTACTGCAACTCCGCAAGCGTGATGCTGGAGATGGCGATCTCGTCGATCTCGAATTGCCGCAGGCGTTCGAGCAAGCCCGGCGCGCGGCCGCGGAGCAGTTCCACGCAAACGTTGGTGTCGAGCATGAAGCGCGTCACCGCGGGTCACGCTCGTCGGCACGCTCGGGCTGGTTCCGCTCGGCCATGAAGTCATCGTCGACTTGGCCGATCGCTTCGCCCATCAGGTCCCACGCCGCGTCCTTGGGGTACAGCAGCACGGCCGAACCGATGCGCTTGATGCACACCTCTTCGGCGTCGAAGCGGAACTCCTTGGGCAGCCGAATCGCCTGGCTGGCTCCGTTTCTGAACACTTTTGCGATACTGGTCATGGCTTACTCCGTCGTCTATATCGGAGTATATACCAACCTTGGTGAGAAGGCAATGGCTTTCTGGTCGTGAAGCCGTAAACCGCTGTGGATGAACAAGATGCGACCCGACTAACGCACTACGTTAGGCGCGGAGAGGCAGCGTCACGTGCGTGGGTGTAGCCAGCAGGTCGTAGTCGCGGCGGGCGGTGCAGCGAACCTCGAGCAGCTCGCCGACGGGCAGGTCAGCACCGGGCAGCAGCGTCAAACTGTCCACCTCGGGGGCCTGGCCCGCATGCCGCGCGGGTAGCATGCCCTCAAGCTGTGGAGCCTCGACGACGACCTCCAGACGGCGGCCGACATGGGCGTCGGCCAGGGCGAAGGCGACCTCCTGCTGGGCGAGCATCAGGCGTTGCACCCGCTCCTCTTTGACCTCGGCGGGGAATTGGCCGCGCATTCGTCCCGCGGGAGTTTCCGGTTCGAGGGAGAAAGCGAAGACACCCAGGGCGTCAAAGCGAAACGCCCGCACGAAATCCAGAAGCTCGCCGAACTCGTCCTCGGTCTCGCCGGGGAAGCCGACGATCATGGTCGTGCGAATATGGACGCCGGGAATACGGTCACGAATCCGTTGCAGGAGGGCTTGCGTCTCGGTCCGCGTGACGCAGCGGTGCATGGCTTTGAGGATGCGGTCGTTGATGTGTTGCAGGGGAATGTCCACGTACTTGACGACTTGGTCGCACTCCGCGATCGCGTCGATCATGGCGTCGGTGAACACCGAGGGATAGGCGTACATGAGCCGCAACCAGCGCAGTCCGTCGAGGCCGTTCAGCTCGCGCAGCAGGCCGGACAGACCGGGGGCATAACCGACGTCGGCCCCGTAGCTGGTGGTATCCTGTCCGATGAGCACGATCTCCGCCGCGCCGTCGGCGATCAACTCGCGGGCCTCGGCGAGGACCACCTCGGGCGGCTTGCAGTGCATGGGGCCGCGGATGGACGGGATGGTGCAGAAGGTACACTTCTGGTCGCAGCCCTCGCTGATCCGCAGGTAGGCGTAATGCCGCGGGGTCAGACGGAGGCGCCCGGTATCCACCGCCACGAACGGATGATAGTCGCCCAGGAAAAGGTCGGTGGGGCCTTTCGCCGGCATTTTCGCGCCGTGGGCGAACACCGCCCGGACCACGTCGTCCCGATTGTTCACCCCCACCAGCGCATCGATCCCCGGCACCTGACGCCGCAAGGATTCACCGTCGCGCTGGACCAAGCATCCGGCCACCACCACACGCCGCAGACGACCTTTCTTTTTCAGCGCCACCAAGTTGCGGATGACTCCCGTGGCTTCGTCCCGGGCGGCGGCGAGAAACCCGCAGGTGTTGATCACCACCACGTCGGCGTCGGTCTCGTCGTTGGTCAGGGTGCAGCCCGCTTCGGCCAATTGGCCTAGCATCTTCTCGGAGTCGACCAGATTCTTGGCGCAACCCAGCGAGACAAAGGCCACCCGTTTTTCCGAAGTCCGCGACATCTCGTGGCTCGCTATGCCTCTGGTCAGTCCAGGCGAGCTGCTCTGCGTTGTCAGTCTACTATCAGCCTGCTGTCACCGGCCGCACGAATCCTTCTGCACCGATGGGGGGATGTTAACCGAAACGGTCGCCGAGCAAAACTTACTAAGGAGTCCGTAGTTTAGACTACGGTATGTAATTGGCTTTACTTCTTTCGCCCCTCCCCCTTGACGCTTCGTGTCAAGGGTCCGGGGCTCGGGGTGGTGGGGGCGACATTTGCCCAGGGCTGACGCCCTGGGCTACCTACTATCGCTCCCTCCGGGGCTAAGAATTCAGCCCGCGCCGCGGTGTAGCCCGTACTACGGGCTCCTGAGTAAAGTGTCTCTGTAAAATGGGTTCGTTTGGTAATTTTGCATTCTCGCGGCCATCGGACGGGATTCTTGGGCTCAAAGTCACTGACGGAGCCCGCGCGCGGAACCCCTGCGCATAGAACTTGGCGCGTGATCGACGGAGCCAGCCCCCCCCTATTTGTCGTTCTCAAGCCCCGACAGGGACTGGTAGAAAGGCAACGGGTGAGCCTTGTTGGACCCGGGCTCACCCGTGTGGTCGGCGGACGCAGGCCCATGACCACCCCCCCCAGCCGCGCGACGGCCTCGGGGGACTGTCTCGGTCTGCGCCGTCGGCTGGAGCACCACGGACGATAGCCAGTAGCCCTGCGAGGGCCGAAATAGGGGTTCCGCCGCTTCAGCCTCTGCCGCAACCACATTCTACCGCGGTCCACACAAGGATGCCGGGGATGATTTTCGCAGCGGTGGATTGGGCGGAAGAGTCGCATTTCGTGCTGGTTATGGATGAACAGGGGACGGTGCTGGCCCGCGAGCGGATCCGCCATGAGGCCTTCGAGCTGGCCGGTCTCGGTCCTGCGGTCTGCCAGGGTCATTTGGCCGAGGAGGTCCACGTCGCCATCGAACTGCACAGTAGCCTGCTGCTGGATCGGCTCCTGCGCCTGGGCGTGAAAGTCTATGGCCTCAACCCCAAGTCGGCTGAACGGGCCCGCGAGCGCTTTACCCCGGCCGGTCTCAAGGACGACGAACGCGACGCCTGGAGCCTGGCCGAGTTCCTGCGCACCAGCCACCCGCATCTGCGTTCGCTGACGCCCGACAGCGACCGGACCATCGAACTGCAAGAGTGGGTGGGCCTGCGGGAACGTCTGGTCCAAGAGCGAACCACGCACCTCCAACGCCTTCGTTCTCACCTGGTGAACTGGCATCCCCAGTTCCTACGTGCCGCCAAGGAGCTCAACCGTGACTGGGCCTTGGACCTGCTGGAGCGCTACCCTACCGCCGACGCGTTCCGCAAGCTCACCCATGCCCAGACCGTGAAATGGGCCCAGGGCCGGCGTCTGCGGCTGGTCACCGTGGACCGGATCGCTGCGGCCGCCTACGGTCCCAGTCCCACCACGGTGCCGGCCCGCAATGCCGCTCACGCCGCCGAGGTCCGCTACCGGGTGAACGCCCTCCGCGATCTCAACACGCGACTCAAGGAGGTCGATCAGACGCTGGATCAAAAGGTCGGCGAGCATCCCGACGCCTTCATCTTCGCCTCGTTCCCCCACGCGGGCACGGTCACGGTGGCCGCCATGCTGGCCGGCTTCGGGGACGACCGCACGCGCTGGGACGGGCACGAAGAAGTGGCCGCCCGCTGGGGCGTGGTGCCGGTGACGGTTCAGTCCGGCAAGCACCGCAGCGTCCACCGCCGCACGGCCCGCGACGCGACGTTGCACCAAGCCTGGCTATGGTTTGCCTTCAACACCATCCGCAAGGAAGGCTGCTGGGCCCGAGAGGACTACCAAAGCAAACGCCAACGCGGAGCCGAACACTACACCACGCTACGGGCCGTGGCCGACACCTGGGTGAAGATCAGCTACCGCTGCTGGTACGACCGGGTGCCCTACGACGAAGCGCTGCACCGCCGACACCGCGCGGAACGACAGGCCCCGAGGATGGACAGATGACGCCCCCGCGATTATTAGAACTCATAGCCAGTCCCCCGCTTGCGCCTACCCCGTTTTTCACTTTTTCTGGCCTGCCTGCCCTGCCTGCGCAGGCAGGCCAATGGCGTAGAGGTAATCTTCGGCGTCCGGGTCCTCGTACAGTTCCCGCAGAACCGGACCTTTTTCCGGCGGTTGACGGACGGTCCGGCACGTGGTTCAATAGCGGGTGGAAGACGCGCCGCTAGCTCAGTTGGCTAGAGCAGCTGACTCTTAATCAGCGGGTCCCAGGTTCGAGTCCTGGGCGGCGTAGTGCCTGTGGGGAAAGGACTTACGACGATTCGGGAGGCGCCAAAAAGGGCCAAAAACAGGCGCCAGTGGCAATCCAGTGGCAATCGGAATTCAGTCAGTTGGCGTCGCGCGCCTGCTCGCTGGCGAAGAGCCGATTGACCGTGCGGGCCGCCTCTCGGACGTTGGCGTCGGTCACGCGGTTGTAGAACTGCATCGTGATTTGAGCGTCGGCGTGCCCCAGTAGCTTGGCGAGCGTCTTGGGCGGGGTGCCGTTGTCGGCGTGGTTCTGGGCGAACGGTTTGCGAAACGTGTTCAGCTTGAACGGTGCGGTCAACTCGATACCGGCTCGCTCCAAGGCTCGCTTCGTACTCCGCAGGACATTGTTGATCATGTCCTCGTTTTGCCACGGACGTACGACCTTGTTCGGACGCCACGGCTCCCCGGCCTGACACTGTTGCCAGGCCTCGCGGACGCGATGGTAACGGTCGGCGGTGAGCATGACGAACCCGCCCGACGTGAACGACAACCGGATCGCTTCCGCCAAATCCGGCACGGCCGCCTCGGGGATCGGGATCGACCGCTCCTTACTATCATCGCTCCGGTCGGCACACTTGATCTTGAGCGGCGGCGTGTCGGGGGTCGCCTCGCGGTTTTCGATACGGACCACTTTCCCCGGTAGGTCGATCTTGTCCGCCGTCAGGTTGTACACTTCGCCCGGTCGCAGCCCGCACCCGTACATAAGCCAACAGGCCGTCGGCGGCGGCACGTCCGGGCTGATCTTCAGCAAGACCGACGCCTTCTACCTGGTCGCCATCACCAACGGGTCACGGGACAACGTCCAACTGCGCCACTTCGGCGACGGCTGCGCGGCTGCGCGGGCACCGGGCAGCAGACTCTGGACAGCACCTCGGCCACGATCAGCACGGGCACGGAATACACCATCCGGGTGCAACGGCTCCAGCGGCACGTGAAGTACGAGGTGCTGGACGGCTCCACCCTGCTGGCCTGGAAGGACTACGACTCCGCTACGGACCTGGGCGACGGGACCTTCGGGTTGTACGGGCGGGGTGGAGTTCAGTCCTGTAGGGACGACAGATAGTAGCCCAGGGCGCCGCGCAGCAAGCCCTGGGTTGGCCGACGCCTTGGTTTTCCCCCTTTTGTCCACGAGGCACGCTCCGAAGAATCAGGCGTGCCTCGTGGACAAAAGGGAATCGGAAAGGAGGTGCACCTTATCCCAGGGCTGGCGCCCTGGGCTACCTCATACCGCCCCTATGGGGGCTGGAGAGGACCGCGCCGTGTGTTAAGGGGGCGTGCGCAAAGTGGTGAGCAACTCTGGCGAGCACGACCCTTGACGGCCCAATCAAGGCGATTGGCCCTTCAAGGGCTGGCGGAACCGTGGTATACTACTATCACGGCTGGCAGATCGTGGAAACGCAGGATGGGTCAGGAAATGTGACCATGTAGGTCTACCACGGCACGGCGGAAAAGTCGAAACGCCAAAAAGTCGAAACGTCGAAAGGGGCGGTCACCTTCCGTGGGTCCGTGAATGGGCCGCCGCACGGGCGGGTGTACGTGCATCAGGGTTCGCGCAGCGAACGCCCGTCGCCCGCCGACCAAGGCGGGAGGGCAAGCGAGCAGGGAGGCGAGCGCCAGGGCGGCGGGCACCTGAGCAACTTCATGGATGTGGAGCGGCCGACCCCGGTGATCGTCACGACGTCCAAGCTGCTCAGCACCGGCGTGGACGTGCCGACGTGCCGCAACATCGTGCTGCTGCGGGTTATCCACTCCATGACCGAGTTCAAGCAGATCATCGGCCGCGGCACCCGCGTCCGCGACGACTACGGCAAGCTCTGGTTCAGCATCCTGGACTACACCGGTACGGCCACGCGCATGTTCGCCGACCCCGAGTTCGACGGCGAGCCGATTACCATCGATGAGACGCCGATCGACGCCGAGCCGGAACCCGAACCACCCACCCCGGAGCCGCCCGAACCGGAACCCCCTGAGCCGCTACCGCCGGAGCCGCCCGGGGAGCCCCGCAAGTTCTACTTCGACGGCGGGCAGGTGGCGATCGCCGCACAACTGGTGTACGAGCTCGACCCCGACGGCCGGCAGCTTCGCGTGGTGCGGTTCACCGACTACGCGGCCGAGAAGGTTCGCACGCTGTTCCGCAACGCGGCGGACATGCGCCAAGCCTGGGCCGATCCACAGGCCCGCGCCGGGATCATCGAGAAGCTGGCCGAGCGCGGCGTCGACTTCGACGAGTTGGCCACCGCCGCCAACCAGCCCGACGCGGACCCGTTCGACCTGCTCTGCTACGTGGCCTTCAATGCGCCCCTGCGCACTCGGCGCGAGCGCGCCCAGCGGTTGCGGAGCGAGCGGAAGGACTTCTTCGACCAGTACGGGCCCGAGGCGCGGGAGATTTTGAACGAGTTGCTCGACAAGTACGCCGAGTACGGGACCGCGCAGTTCGTGATCCCCGATGCCCTGGAATTGCCGCCCATCAATCGGCGTGGAAACGTGATCGAGATTGCCGCCAAGTTTGGCGGCGAGAAGAAGCTAGCCGAGGCAGTGCAGCGGCTGCAATCGCTGCTGTACGCCGCATAGGAGGAACAAATGGCGCACATCGTTACAATGTATAACAACAAAGGTGGGGTATCCAAAACCACTACCATTTTCAACCTTGGCGTATTCCTTGCCGAGCAACACAGAATCCTCCTTGTTGACTGTGATCCACAATGCAACGCGACAGAACTCTTCCTCGCCTCGACCTCTGTTTTGGACGATCCAGGCACCGAGCTGCCCGGAACCTCGATTTACCAAGCGCTGTTGCCACGCTTCGGCGGCGACACCAGCGCAATAGATGCCAAAGGCGTAGAGCTAGTACCGTCGTCACTGTACAGAAACCTGTACCTGTTGCGCGGCGACTTGGACTTCTCGATGGCCGAGAATTACTTCGGAACCGCCTGGAATCAAGCGATCACCGAGAACATCAACGAAAAAAAAACCTACGTCGTCTTGTACCGCCTGCTTCGTGCGCTCGCGGAACTGCATAGCTTTCGCTACGTATTGTGCGACGTAGGTCCGAGTACGGGCGCTATCACGCGAACAGTCGTGCTTGCGTCTGACGGATTCCTGCTCCCGTTGACTCCTGACCGGTTCTGCAACCAGGCTGTCAAAGTGCTCGGACGGGTCGTGACCCAGTGGATCAATCGACATCGGGAGATTACGAGGACACTCCCTCCCTTTGGAATCGAAGCGTTTCCGGGCAGTCCAGTCTTATACGGTGCCATCATCCAGAACTTCAAGGTGTACAGCGGTAAGGCGAAGCAATCTTATGCGAAGTGGCAGAAACTCATTGCGGAGAACATCCAGGGGGAGTTGCTCGCAACAGGTGGATTAGCGCTCGGACCGAAGTGCGATCGGCGGAATCCGTTCATCGCCAGCATCCGCGAAGTCGGACCCCTTGCGCCGGTTGCACAGATGTTCGGTCGCGCCATCTTCGACATCCGGCAGGAAGACACTAAGGAAGCTTCCACAACAGGCAGCATGTACTACGGAACAGTGTGGCAACCATGGGTCGAGCGCATGAACGAATACAAGACTGAGATTGCCAAGATAGCAGGGGCTCTGCCATGAGCGAGACCGTGCCATATGTACTCGCCGCGCTGCTGGACGTGATGGGCTATCGGGACCAGCTACAGAGAGACCGAGAATCTGGGCGCCTTGATTTCAAGGACTCCCTGCAGAAGGCAATGCAGGTGCTGTCGAACGTGAATGAGGCAGAATACGCTTACCAGGCTATTTCCGATACCATCATTGTCACCTGTGCCGACGTCGACGACTTGGTAGGTCTTCTGACCGTGCTTAAGGACGTACAGCTTGCGTTCTTGCGGGAGGGCCTACTGGTTCGAGGTGGAGTGGCTTACGAGCGGCATTTCAAGAGCAATAACATCACGTACAGTCACGCCGTGGCGCTGGCTTACCAGATAGAGAGGGACGTTGCCGTTTATCCGCGGATCGTGATCGATCAGAATGTCATTGGAATGCAGAGACCAGATGGGCCATGGCCTAGATGGGGTAAGGCGGAATTGGTCTGTTTGCATAACGGCGTCTTTTTCCTTAACGTCCTGGATCGGGGTAACTGGTCGGAAGTCTATCGGTGGGCAAAAACGATCTACGAAAACTCCCGACAAGCACTTCTCGGTAGGGAGAAGGAGTTTGCAAAACACGTGTGGTTCGAGGACTACCTTTTTACCTCCCCGTTCAAAGCAGAGGACGGCAGCCCGCGATACATCGATGTGCCGCTTCTGCTGAGCGAATAGAAATGCTGCGATGAGACCAAGAACCATCGACGCAACGACCTCGACCCAGCAGCTCGGCTCCCTCATCAAGTCCGCGCGGGACATAATGCGCAAGGACAAGGGGTTATCCGGCGATCTCGATCGCGTTGAGGTAAGATGGGAGGACGATTTTGCTCAGGACGACGACGGTTACATCTTGATTCACGTCATCCTGTGGAGCGGCTGCCCCGGTTATGAGCTTGGTGTGTACGGCAATATGAGTGTGGCGACGACCAACTGCGACCAGTAGTTTGAACGGGAAAAGGAACGGGAAAGGGCGTCGGGGTGATTTTTCCGGGCGCGGACGCAGCGTGACGTGTAGGTCCGGACGACCGGCCATCCGTACCCTCCACGGCCGAAAATCGAATCAGGGACCTTTTTAGGGTTGGACCTTTGCCGACCATACCTCCGCGATCTCTGCGTGCTCCGCGGTGAATAATCCGGGTTCGGGGCGACTCGCCCTCGAGCCGCAAGGCGTGGGCCGAGAAAAAACACCCGGCTCCTTCTTGAGAATGTAGCATTGCTTCAGAGCGAGAGCGGCAGCAATCCGGGCGTAGTCCCGAGAGATTCGTGAATTGGGAACAGGAGGAAACCGAGAGAACAGAGACACGATCGAGATCTCCGTTTCCTCCGCTACCTCCTGTTATATGCTCGCATGTTTCCGTGGTGAGATCGCGTTACCCAGGCGGCACCTGCGCCGTAACGATGCTACTGTCTCCTTGTTCCGCCTCATGGAGCGTCGGGGCTTGCCTGCCTGCCGGCGGGCAGGTCCCCGGCGTTCGCTCCGAGGCAGGGACTCTACGATCTCTCCCGGTTGGCGGCGCTGAGGTCCTCGTCCTCGGCCAGCACCTGCTGGATGGCCCGCTTGATGAACGTCATCTTGGTGTTGGTGGTCTCGTCCACCTTCAGCACCACCTCGTTCTCTTTCACGGCCACCACCGTCCCGATGACCCCGCCGATGGTCATCACCCGGTCGTTCTTCTTCATCGCGTTGAGCATGGCCTCTTTCTTCTTCTTCTGCGAACGGTTTCCGCGCATCATGAAGAAGAAAAACACCCCCATGATCAGGATCAGTCCGAACATGGTGATGCTGAATGGAGGAGCACCTTTGGACGCCCCGGCCGGGTCGTTTTGCGCCAGTATGTTCAGGATCGTAAACATGTCTTCTCCTTGCTCTATCTCATCTGCGTTTATCAGCGTTCATCTGCGGTTTCATCGTTTCGCCTTTTCGACGTTTCTGCCTCGTTGCCTCTTGCCCCTTGCCTTTCTTCCACTCCGCATTGCAATCGCGCAGCATCTTGTTTTTCTCGCAAGTTCTTTGGAACCGCTGATGAACGCAGATCAACGCAGATTTGGTGGTCTCCCTACTCCAGCTCATCTGCGTTCGTCAGCGGTCCTCTGCGCTTTCATCCTCATCTGCGGTTTCATCTCAGTTTGGCTGCGGCCGACGGCCGCACTCGTGCTCCGCGGTGAATCACCCGGTGGGATCCAACGGATCTCCGCCGGCGACCGGAAACTCCTCCGTGATTCTCTCCAGGTTGCCTCTTGGAATCAAATCCCGCATCCGGGCCATCAACCGCTGAAAGAAACGCAGGTGGTCGAGCGTCCGCTCCCTCGCCCGCCGCACCTCCTCCGGCGGCGAAGGCCGCGGCGGGTCGAGGATCAAGCGTCAGGGGCGGTGCCCGCCGAACCCGCGGGCGGCGGCGCTTAGTCTGGGGTGTTTGGCCGCGGTGGAGGGGTACCCTTGGCGGCGCCCGGCTTCTG
>JBGPAW010000019.1:0-21009 GCA_041480905.1 Phycisphaerae bacterium | reverse complement strand
CGCCCACCAAGGTAGGGCAGGCCGTCGGCCTGCCGCGACCATCGAATATCGACGTCCCGATTCTCCCTCCCCATCTGCGCCATCTGCGCAATCTGCGGACCGCCTGGGACTTCGGCGTTTTGGCGTTTCGGCTTTTCGGCGTTTCTTTTCGATCACGCGCCAAGGACTACTATCAGGGAATCCGCGCGCCCTCCGCCGTTGCCCGACACGCAGAACGCCGATACGCCGACGCCTGATGTCAGAAAGTGCTCATGATCGCAAACGTAAAATTACCAAACGAAGCCAAACTTAGGAAAACCGGGCAATCTGGGTAAACCCGTCCTCGGTCTCTGGGTACGCAACGTGGTCCTCACCCGTTTGCAAAGCAACCTTCGCCTCTTTCCCAACTATCCCGCCGACGCACGGGTTGCGACCAGCGCGCGCACGGGTCCGTCAAAGGCCAGCTTTGACGGACCCGTGTCATCCGTCCGCCGCCCTACGCGCGGGCGGTTATTCTGCCAAGCGGTCCAGCACGATGAAGCCCACCACCCAGTGGTCTTCTGGGAAGGGGCTGCCGATGTCGGTCTGCCGCAGGGCCCAGAAGGCCACGGTGTTGTGCGAGCAACTTACGTCCGTGGCCATGACCCGGCCGGTTACCGTGTCGCCGTCCGGATCGGTGAAGACGTTGAATCGTCCGCCCGTGCTCATCTGCAACAGGTCGCTGTTGGCGTCAATCACTCCCTCTCCGGCGATGAACCAGCGCGTCCCGTCCGGGATGATTGCCATGGTCGAGCCGTAACCGTATTCGCCGTAGAAGTCAGGCTCGTCCCCCGAGGTGTCGACGTAATCCAACTGCGTCGCCGGCGTCGTGGTCGGCGCCTCCGCCACCAGCCCGATCGCGCTGCGCCACACCGTGCCGTTGGCCGCGAGAATCGAGTCCGCGTCTTCCGCGGCCAGGAAGTATCCCAGACTCGCCCCGGCCAACGCCAACGGCGAATTTGCATTGAACTCGTTGTTCACCGGGAACAGGGTGATGCTGTCGTCCGCCAGGTTCAACAGCGCGGTGCGGTCCTCAAACCGCAAGCGGTACAACAGGTGGTCGCCGTCGAAGCGCATCTGAATGCCGTCCCGCAGGCCGTCACGATCAAAGAGATCGAACGTCCGCGGCGCCGCCGTCGGGTTGTCGATGTCGAACACGTACACGAAATCGTCGGGATTGTCCCCGTGAGCGGCCACCTGTCGCGTGCGCGCGTCCACGGCCACCTGGTCGAACCCGCCCTGGAACTCTTCCGGCGTCGGGAAGCTGATCACCACCGGCGTCGAGCCGCTCACGTCGATGACCTTGATCGCGTTCCCGTCGTCGACCGGCGACGATTCCGAATCGTCGTTGATCGTCGCGATGAGCTCGCCGTCGGACGTCATGTGCCCCGGCCGGTACGGCTCGACCGGCTGCACGAACGGGTCCAGCGTAATATCGCCCGCGGGAATGTCGCTCAGCGCCCCCGTGCGGGTGTCGAAGATGGATACCGCGTCCGTGCTCCGCACCAGCGCCACCTTCTTGCCCGCCAGCTTCCAATTCTTCGTACCGAACAGGGCTCCGGAGTTGGGTATCTCCGTGGCCGTGGCCGTCTCGTCGTCCGACACGCTCGGCACGAAGTAGTAAATTCCGTCCGGATCGGCGAACACCACCACGTCGTCCCCCGCTTCGATGCGATGCAGCCTGCTGGGATAATCGCCCATGTCAATCCGCGTCTTCACCAATGCGGGCAGCGCGCCCGGCGTGTTGTCATTGACGTTTCCCTGCGGCGTGTTGTCATTGACATTTCCTTGGGGCGTATTGTCGTTAGCATTACCGGCGGGGGCGTTCTCGTTCTGGTTCTGGGGAGGTCCTCCCCCGCCGCCGCCACCGCCGCCGGCGCTGCACCCGCTCCCGGCGATCACAAAAATACCCATAGCCAGAATCGTCATACAGAACACAAGGTTCCTCATTACCGTACCTCCTTTTGATGTCGGCAGTTCTTGAAACCGGTTACCGCGCCACACTGGGCCGAATCAACTCTCGTCCCTCCGGCGGCTGGGAGCGCCGCCCGCTTTCGGCGCGGAATGATCGCACCAGACATTAGCTTTGTCAACTTAAGCCTGGGAGAACTTCCTCGGCCGCTAAACTTTCCGATGGTCCGTCCGAGCGGCCAGAGTCCCATCAGGGAGTTCTTCCAGCCGGTAGTCGCCGAAAAGGTTGGGGGCCTCCTGCTGGAGAATCCGGCAGATTTTCGAGGCCACCTTGCGGATTTCAGGCTCGGCCTGCTCGTTGGCCCGCAGCTCGATGAAGTGGCGCCAGGCCCGGGCGTTGGCGGTGACGAAAATCTTGGTCTCCGTAGCGTTGGGCAGCACCGAGCGGGCCGCCTGCCGGGCCAGCTTACGGCGCTGGGTCTTGTCCTCGATGTGGGCGAAGGTCCGCTCCAACCCGGTCACCAGCTTGACGTAGGCTTCCTGGGCGTTCGCCACGGCGGACCGCCAGACCTCGTGGAGTTCGCCGTCGGCGGCGATGCAGTCCGGCTCGACGAAGTCGGCCACCGACTCATCCACGTAGCGCTGGGACAACTGCGAATAACCGAACCCCGCCCGGTGCCGCACCAGTTCGTGGGTGAACGAGCGCGACACCCCGGTGATGATGAAGTTCCACGTCGCGTGCTCGAACACGCTGCCGTGGCCCACTGTAAGCAGGTGCTCGAGGTAGTCGGCGTTGCCGCCGGGTCGGGGCTTGGCGAAGCTCATGTAGCAGACCCGTCCGGCGATTTCACACAGCTTCTCGCCGGCGACGGAGGTATCGGTGCCCCAGGTAGCAACATCGTGATCGGCCAGAAAGCGGTCGATCTCCGCTTCGTTGGTCGTCTGCCGGCCGACGAGATAGACGTTGGGCTCGCGGATGATTCTCATGGCGGCTCCCTCACTTACGAAGATTACACATACCGGACCACGCACTTCGTTGCAATCAGATGAACCCGGCGTTAGACTCCGCGGTCCGAAACGTCTTGGCGCAGCAAGAGATAACCATCGCAAGAAAAACAATTCACATGCCCGAAGCCGCCGCTCAGCCAAAGTCGTCACCGCCCAGTCAGCCCGTGCGCGACCTGCCGGCGGTGGCCGAGCGCGTGTTGATCATCGGTCTGGACGGGGCCACTTGGGACGTGCTCGACCCGCTGATGGGTCGCGGCGTCATGCCCCACCTGCAGGGGTTGGTCCAAGGCGGCACTTCGGGCATCCTCCGCTCCACGGTCCCGCCGATCACCCCGGCCGCCTGGACGACCTTCATGACCGGCAAGAACCCGGGCACGCACGGGATCATCGACTTCGAGCGCTACGACGTTCGCACGCACAAGCTCAGCTTCAACACCACCAACTGCCTGGCCGGTCTGCGGAGCATCTGGGACATCCTGGGGGACAAGGGTTTTCGGGTGGGCAGCCTCAACGTGCCCATGACCTATCCGCCCACCCCGGTTCACGGCTTTATGATCAGCGGCTTTGAGACGCCCGGGACGCAGGTGGAGTTCACCTACCCGCCGGAATTGAAGGGCGAGGTGCTGCGCCGCTGGCCCGATTACACGTTCAAGAACCAGTGGCGGCGTAAGACCTTCGGCGGCGATCGTTTGGTCGCCGAGAACGTCGCCGCCATCAGCCGGAGCTTTCACCAGGGCGTGGAGGTGGCCCGCTTCTGCGGCGAGCGCTACGGATGGGACGCCCTCATGATCGTTTTCAAGCTGGTGGACAACCTCCAGCACAAGACCTGGAAGTACCTCGACGCGCGGAACCGCGGCCGTTGGCCTCGCCGCACCGCCCTGACCGAACAGTGCTTCGGAGAACTGGACGCCGCCCTCGGCGGCCTCTTAGGGTACGCCCGGGAGCATCGGGCCCATGTGTTGGTCATGTCGGACCACGGGCACGGCAGCCTCGACGGCCGCAGTCAACCCAACCGCTTACTCATGAACTGGGGTTACTTGCAGCTGCGCGAAGGGGGGGCGCAGACCAGGACCCGGGCCGGTCATCTGCTCCACCGCTGGTTCAGAAGAAAGCAGCAGAGCAAATTCGCCACCGGTACCATCGACCTCGCCCATGATCTGGCGGTGGACTTCTCCCGGACGCGGGCCTGCGTGATGCACGCCGGCATGGGCGGGTTCCTCTACGTCAACCTGGCCGACCGGCAAGAGACCGGCATTGTCCCGGCGGACGAGTATGAACCGCTGCGTGACGAGCTTCGCCGATGTTTCTTGTCCGCCACCTGCGTCGATCCCGGCGGTCGGACCATCAACATCTACAAGGCCGTCCACAAGCCGGAGGAACTCTATAGGTGTTCGCGGGCCGACCGCCCCTGGTTGCCGGACTTGCTCCTCGTTCCGCGCGACGGTCTGTCGGTCGTGCGCAAGATTCGCGGGCGCACGCCGGTGACGTGGTTCTCGCCGCGGCGCATGGAGGGCACCCACCGCGACGATGGCGTGCTCGCCGTGGTCGGTCCCGGCATCGCCGCCGGCAAGCGGCTCTCCGCCGACCTCGTTGACACCACCCCGACGCTCCTGGCCATGCTGGGGGTGCGCATCCCCGACGACATGGAAGGTCGGGTCGTCGAGGGCCTGTTCGATCCGCCGATCCGCTACGCGACCGAGCCCGCCCGTCCCAGCACTCGCGCGGTCACCCGCGAGGAGGTCTACTCCGCGGAGGAGATGCGGGTGCTCACGGCACGACTATCGGATCTGGGATATCTGGAGTAGGCTGGGTCGCGGCAGGCTGGCTCTCCTGGGCGCGGTGCTGCCGGGCCTCACGTTCGCGAATCTTCTGCTCGCGCAGCACGAGGAAGCGCTGGCCCATCTCCTCCCAGAACGGCATCAGGGGCACCAGTTTGCCTTCCACGAGGCGGTCGCTGAGGAAGAGGGTGGGCGTCGCGTGGACGCCGAGGGATTGGCCCAGGGCGATGTCCTCGGCGATGCGGGCGGCCACCGCCGGCGATTTCATGTCCGCCTCGAACCGCTCCGGGTCGAGCCCCAGTTCCGCAGCGAGGGCGCGGCAGTCGAAATCCTTGAGCTTCTTCTGGGAGGCGAAGAGACGGTCGTGCGCCTTCCAGAAGGCCTCGTTGCCTCCCTGCAGGCGGGCGGCTTCGGCGGCGCGGGCCGCCTGACAGGCTTCAGGGTGGGTGTCGCGCTGGATGGTCGTGTTACAGTCGGTGGAGAGCGGGAAATGCTTCCAAGTGACGCGCAGACGCCCGCCGAAATACCCTTGGATGCGCTTCTCCAACAGCATCGTGAAGGTCCGGCACCACGGACACTCGAAATCGCTGAACATCACCAAGGGACAGCAAATGTCATCCTTGGCGATCTGCGGGTCATCCGGCCGAAGGGGAATCTTCACTTTCGGCGCCTGCTCGTAGAGCGTCGCCAGAAAACCCCGGTCCCCGCGGAATTCGTCCAACTGCCGCTGGACCAGCTTCTGCTGCTGCTGTCCGAGTTCCACGGCATAGCCGTTCCAGACCATGGCGCAGGTTGCCGCGGCGAGCAGAATGCAGGCCACCGCCAGCCTCAGCGAGGGGTGCGAACGGGTCGCCGGGCCCACCGCCGTCGGAGGCGGTGCGAGCGCCGGCGCACCCTGCAGCAGGAATTCGCCGGTCGAATCGCCCGCGGTCTGGGCGACAGGTTCGCCAACGGTGACGGCCTCTATCGGAATGGGGTCGAGGGCGGCAACCGCCGTCGCGGCGAGGGCGGCCTCCCGCTTGGGGCGCAACCCCAGCATGCCGATCAGAATCAGGAAGTTGAGACCGTGCGACGCCAAACACCACGGACACCATTCCTCCAACTGGGTCAGCATGATGAAGATAAAGAACAGCGACCCGAGCGCACCGCAGATGACGAAAGCCAGGGCGAGGCGATACCACTCCCGTCGGTCGGGTGTCGGCTGACCCACGAACAGCAACCAGATCGCCAGACTGGTGAAGTAGACGAATCCCAAGTAGGCGGAGGGGACGCGAAACGGCTCCGTCTGGGCACCGGATTCGGCCAACACCTCGTCCTCATTCTGCGGACGGGGCGGGATCGTGGCCCAGCGACTGGCCAGCACGGTGGCGCAGTTAGCGCCTCCGCGCGCCGTTTCCGCGGTGTCGTCGCCGCAGACAGCCGCGAACCAATTCGGGCCGTGCGATTTCAGCAGATGTTTGTCCAGCAGCAGCAGGCTGATATAGGCGCCGCCCAGACTCAGCACGAACAGCGGAACGGTCAGTTTCCAGGCGCCTTTATTCACCGATCGTCGTCCTCCTTGAGGCGGGGGGAGTATATCGGTCGTCGCCCATACCGCCAATTCGGACCTTCACTCCCGATCCTCGCCTGCTTCCTCCAAGCGCTTCTCGAGCGCCGCCAGCCGCTGGCGCGCGGCGGCGTGGTCCGGCTCGAGGCGCAGTACTTCGCGATAGTGGGTGACGGCCTCGTCGAGGCGTCCCTGCACCGCCAGAGCATAAGCGAGATGGTAATGCCCTGCGACGTTGGCCGGTTCATACTGCACCGCTTGCTCGTACTCTTCGATGGCGGGCTCGAAGCGTAACATGCGGTGGTAGGCCATTCCGCGGTCCAAGTGCCACTGGGCCAATTCGCGGGGGGCCAACGGCGCCGGTTTGCCCGCCAGAGCCGACAACACGATCCAGAGTGCGGCGAGGAGCGCGGTCCGACGCTCGCCGCATGCCACGCCCAACTGGGCGATGCGGCACAACCCGTAGGCCGCGAACAGCAGCAGGAAGGGAATGATCGGGAGCCGGAACCGCACGGAGAAGAAAAACGGGAGGATGGAGAGGAAGAAGGTCACCACCAACGTGATGACCAGCACGGAAACTTCCCCGCGTTGTTGGAGGCCGACCGCTGGGGCACGCTGTCGCTTGAGGTCTCGTCGGAGATCGCGGCCTAGGAGGGCGACGCCGAGGACACCCGTCCCCAACACAAACCCGAAATTGACGGGCAGTTTCGCCAGGACGGCCGACTTCTCCCGCGCACAACGGATGACCTCGTTATGCGACAGCTCTCTCGGTCCCCAGAACAGATACGTCTTCCACGCGGTCAAGCGCATGAAATCAAGCGGCTGCCCTTTGATCCAGCGCAGGGCCTCCCACGCGAAATAGGCGGAGACCTGGGATGCGTTGAGTTTCCTCCCCTGGGCTCGTTCCAGGTTCTCCACCAGGAGCGGATAATCGTAGGAGGTTCCAAAATGTCCCAGACCGGGGATCTCCTGCATCACGCCGCCGTTAGCGAGCGGATTGTTCCCGATAAAAAGATTGATGCCGGCGTTCGAGCTGATCAGCACGAAATCGCCTGAGACCAGATAGTTCCGAACCGTCGCCGGCGCGACGGTCGCCATTATGCCCAGCAGCAACCCGGCGCTGGTGCCCAGAAACCGGCGACCCCAACGCCGGCGATACGCGATCCAACCTGTCCATAGCAAGATGGCCGGCGCCAGCAGTAACACATTGGGCCGGAGCAGCGCGCCGAGGCCCACGAGCCCCCCCGCCGCGACCGCTCGGCCCCAACTCATACGTTCGGTCCAAGCCGCAGCGATGTAGAGGATGGCCCACAACAGCACGATCAGCAGCGGCGGGTCATGGAGATCCCCCTCATAGTAAATGAAAACCCAGTAGGCGTTCATCAGGGCCGCCAGCACGAGTCCCACGGCCACACCGTACCAGCGGCGCGCGAACCCGAAGGCCAGCAAACCAGCCACCAGTCCCAGTCCCATCTGGACGACGCGCGCAGCCACATAGCTAAGTCCCGAAAGATGGTAAACCGCCGCCAGGAAGTAAGGATAGCCCGGAGGCCTGAAGAAGGGGGTCTCGCAGATGCGCGGATCGCGCTGGGCATAAGGCGGCGTCCAGTCTCCCGTGACCAGGGCCCGCGCCCAATAGTCGTGGAATTCCGCGTCGACGGACGGTCTCCAGAACTCGGGATGGTGCACCAGTTCAGAGAAATACAGAGTGCGTAACCAGAGTCCGGCGAGAAGTATGCACGCCAAAACGAGCCATGGACGCAGAAAGGTCAAGATACGTCGGTCCCCTGCAGCCGGGCCACCTCGGCTACATCTTTGTCGCCCCGCCCGGAACAATTGATCACGATGATCGCATCGCGGGACATCCGGGGTGCAATCTCCATGACGTGGGCCACCGCGTGGGCGCATTCCAACGCCGGAATGATGCCCTCGCTCCGACTCAGCAGCATGAAGGCATCCAGCGCTTGGCGATCCGTCACGGACACGTAGGTGGCACGTCCGCTGTCGCGCCAGTAGGCGTGCTCCGGCCCGACGCCGGGGTAGTCCAGTCCGGCGGACACCGAGTGTACCGGCTGGGTCTGACCGTCGTCGTCCTGCAGGACGTAAGTATGCATCCCGTGCAGCACGCCGGGTCGCCCGTGGGCCAGCGTGGCAGCATGGGCGCCGACCTCGGGCCCCCGGCCGCCGGCTTCGACCCCGACCAGGGCGACCGCGCGGTCCTCCACGAAGGGGGCGAAGATGCCCGCCGCGTTGCTCCCCCCGCCGACGCAAGCCACGATCATATCGGGCAGCCGTCCTTCGGCCGCCAGAATCTGTTCCCGCGTCTCGCGCCCGATGACCGCCTGAAAGTCCCGCACGATCATGGGGAACGGATGCGGGCCCATCACGCTGCCGATGACGTAGTGAGTGTCGTCCACGCTCCTCATCCAATCGCGTAAGGCCGCGTTGATGGCGTCCTTGAGCGTCCGCTGCCCGGTCTCCACCGGGACCACTTTCGCGCCCAGCAACTCCATCCGAAACACGTTGAGTCGCTGGCGGCGGATGTCCTCCGCTCCCATGTAGACGGTACAGGCCACGCCGAAACGGGCCGCGGCGGTCGCGGTGGCGACGCCGTGTTGGCCGGCGCCGGTCTCGGCGATCACCCGGCCTTTGCCCATGCGCAGGGTGAGCAGAAGCTGCCCCAGGGTGTTATTGATCTTGTGGGCGCCGGTGTGGTTCAGGTCTTCGCGTTTCAGATAGATCTTCGCCCCGCCGAGCTGGGCGGTGAGACGAGACGCGAAGTACAACAGGCTCGGACGACCGGCGTATTCGCGGTAGTGGCGATCGAGCTCCGCCCAGAAAGCGGGATCGTCGCGGACCTGATGGTAGGCCTCTTCGAGGCGCTGCACGGCGGACATGAGCATCTCGGGCATGTACCGCCCGCCGTAATCGCCGAATCGCCCGCGCTCGTCGGGAACGCGGCGTTGGTACGACTGGGGCGTGATGCCGGACACGATAGAAGCTCCTTTAGCTCAGTCGGCAGTCCTCGGCAATCGCTCCGCGGCCTGCGCAAGCGCCTCCAACAGGGATTCGTATTGTGCCGGGGTACCGTCGTCAACGCCTGCGAGGCTGACAACGTGGTCGTGGCACTGCAGGACGGCGGAAAAATCCAGCCCCTCGAACCAGACCCGCAGACGCTCCGGCGGCGAAGGTCTCGCGGCGAACCGAGGCCCGTCCAGGCCCGGAACACGCCTCGGGCTTTCCCGCAACGCCTCCCCCAAACGCGGATCCGGCAGCTCGGGATGCCACAGGCAGAGGTCGCCCGCCGCATGCTCACATTCCAGCGCCGCCACCGTCCAGCGATAGCTCCGCCGGGCCACGCCGAATCCCCGCTCATAGCGATAACGGAAACAGGACACCCACCCTTGCCGAGTCGAACCGGCCACAATGTCGGACAGATATCGACTATGACCCTGCTCAAGCAACTTCAACCCGCCCAGACGGCGGCCCAAAATATGCAGGTCCGCGGGCATGAAGTTCAGGTGCCGATGCCTGGCCAATCGGGCCAGCCGCCCGCGGGCATGCCCCCGCCGCACGGTGAACACGAGAAGCCCGACCACCCCGCCGCCGGCGAGCACCACACCCAGGGATGGCCAGACCGCCGCCGGAATCATGCCGCCTATCGCCTGACCAGACCCATGTCCACAGCGTTCTGAACCAATTCGGCATACAGGGCGTCCAGCCCGTCCGGGATCACCCGGGTATCACCCAGGACGGCCATGTAGTTGGTGTCGCCCGCCCAGCGGGGGACCACGTGGGTGTGCAGGTGATCGGGCAGTCCGGCCCCGGCACACAGTCCCAGGTTGGTGCCCACGTTCAAGCCCTGGGCGCGGACGGTCTGCCGGAGGAGACGAATCGCCTGTTGGGTCAGGACCTGCATTTCCAGCAGTTCGTCGTTGACGAGCTGCTCATAGTCGGCTTTGTGGGCCGCGGTGGCGATGAGCAGGTGTCCGTTCGTGTAGGGAAAGCGGTTCATCACCACGAAGGTGGTCCGGCCGCGCCAGACCACGTGGTTTTCGGCATCACCTCCCGGATCGGCCCAGTAGGCGCACAAGAAGCAGCCGCCGGCTTCCTGCTCCTGTTCTAGCGTGCGGATGAACTCCATCCGCCACGGCGCCCACAGGTTTTTGTTGACGTCGGCCATCGGCAGGCCCCTCGCAAAACGCGGAGTCTAATCGCACCCCTGGAAATGGCCAGCCCCCTCTGCAACACTCCCTCTGCAATACCCCTTCTGCATTGGGCCATCGGCGATCAGCCGGAACGAAGAGGCCGAGGGTTTAAGGGTTCACGGGCGTCGCCTCGCGCGGGCGGGTCCCGGGACGCTTGGCGGCCTGCAACAGGGCGGACAGGTCGTCCAGCGTGATGGAATCCGTCCGCGCGTGATAGGTTCCATCAGGGCGTACCACGATACACGCGGGGGCGGCTTTGACGCCGAATTGGGCCGCCAGGGTGCGGTTCTTGTCCACCAACCAATCCAGCCGACAACAGACCGCTTCAGCGAGCAGCTTGGCGGCCTCGGGAAGGTCGAGCACGCGCGCGGTGACGTTGGAGGCCTCCGCGAAAACCGAATGGCAGAAGATAAACAAATCGCGTCCCTCCCGCTGGGCGGTCGACTGGGCCCGCTCGTAGTTGTACTGCCACGGGATCGTCGGGGCGATCCCCGGCGGACTGCGGGTGGGCGCCGCTCGGCCGGGCGACCCGGCATTGGCCGCAAAACGAACGATCTGGTCCACGGTGGGCAGACCGACCAGGGTGTGATAAGTCCCGTCCGGGCGCACCATGATCATGGCGGGGACCTTATTCACCCCGTAGGGGGCGACGAAACCGCGATTGGGGATGTAGTCCCAGTCCAGCAGGCACTGCACCATCTCGCTGAAGTGGCTACGCACGCGCGGTTGCGAAAGGCGATTGAGCAGTTCCGTCGATTCCGTCGAGAGCCACCACTTGTAAACGATCAGCAGGGGGCGGTTCTGCCGCGCGGCCAAAGCCGCGGCCTCCTCATACGAACCCTGCCAGTAGTAGTCGGGCACGGGGAGAATCTGGAGATCGGGCTTGGGGGCGGCCCCGGGACCGACGGCGCCCAGTAGAAAATCCCGGGCTTGCTCCGCCGTGAGCAGTCCCTCGCGGGCGTGGTAGGTCCCGTCGGGATGCACCACCACCAGGGCGGGAGCGGCATTGACGCCGTACTGCGTGAGATAGCGCTGGTTCGGGGCAAAGTCCGTCACCAGCATGCAGAGGACCTTGCCCGCCAGGAGCGGTTTGACTGGGGAGGAATTCAGGACGTCCTGCATCCGGCCGGAAGCGGGGTCCATGTGGTCTTTGTAAAACAGCAGGGTGTCGCGTCCTGGACGACCGAGTTGCCGCGTGCGTACGCGCTCCTGCTCCAGCTCCGCATAGGAGTAGTACCACTGGGCGGCACAACCGGAGCCGATGCTCAGTGCGATCGCCGAGGACGCCCAGCACAGGCTCACGCGCCGGGTTGGCCGCCAACTATTCTTGGTCATGGAGCCCACCGCTGTGGATGACCCTCGCGTCGACGGTCCGCGCCCCGCCGACCCCTGGGTTGCGCGTGGGTGCCCCGTCGCGAGAGCGACGAGAAACCCGAACCGGGGTGCCTCCTCCCGCACACGTTTCTTGCCTGGGGTGGAGGATGCGCCCCGACCCACGCGACCCCAGTCTAGTTCGGTTCCGCCTTCGCCGCAACCGGGTCACCGGCGGGCCGCCTGGGATTTGCCACGGGAGCCACGTCACGGCTAGCCTATGGGTCGCACGAAACCGAATCCCTGCCCAAAGGAGCCGGCGATGGGTGGACGAGTCCGACAGTTTCGCGAGTATCGGGAGAAGATGAACGAGCGGATCCTGGCGGCCAAGAACCTCAACATCCGCCGTTTCTTCACCCTGGACGCCAAGGCCTACGAGGACGGCGCCCTGAACGAACTGACCAAGGAGTTCGCCGGGCTGGCGGCTTCGATGGTGTTGCGCTGCGACGACTGCATCGCCTACCACGTCATCCGGTGCAAGGAGCTGGGGGCCTCCAACGAGCAAATCATGGAAATCTTCAACGTCGGGCTGATTGTGGGCGGGTCGATCGTGATCCCGCACCTGCGCCGAGCCGTCGAACTGCTCGAGGAACTCGACGCGGGCGCGCGCTGAGGCGAACGCCGTCCGACCGCCGGCGCCCCGGTCGGCAAGCGGGCAAAAAAGCGTCGCATGACGACGCCCCTGGGTCGTCACGCGACGCTTGTCGGAGAATCAGACAGCCATTACGGTGCGCCCACGATCGGCACACCGGCACAGACTTCAAGAATCCTCCTCTAGCGACCAGTCCCTCTTTGGCCGGGGACGCTCACGTACTGGAACGCGGCGCAACACGGCCTTAGCGCTCACTCCTCGTCCCACCCGGGGGGGCAGGGGACGTACACGAACTGGGCCCCCACGAAGTCCTTCAGGTCCACGTCGCCGTCGTGGTCAAAGTCGTAGGGTCCGCAACCCGGCGGAACGGGGCCGAGGCCGGGCCCGGTCATACAGTTGGCCCAGTGCGCGAAGTCCGCCATCTCCACCATGTGGTCAAGATTGTAGTCGCCCTCGGTATCGCAATCATCCCCGATGCCGTCGCCATCCCAATCCTTCTGGCATCGGTTGGGCACACACGGACAGTTGTCGACGTTGTCGTACACCCGATCGCCGTCCTCGTCGCCGTCGATCACCATAAACAGCGTCGGGCAAATGTCGCAGACATCGCCGACGTGGTCGCCATCGCTGTCCGTCTGGGCCGGGTTGTAGATCGACGGGCAGTTGTCGCAGTCGTTGGGCACGAAGTCGCCGTCGGTATCCGGTTCGCACTCGTCCGGGATGCCGTTGGGCTGGCAGTCCTGGCTCACGTGACCCAGGATGTCGCAGTCGTCCCGCCGGCCGTTCTGGTTGCAGTCACAGCTCGTGAAGGGCTGAGGCTCCGGGTCCTCAATCGACGGGTGGAAGTTCGTGCACGACGGATTATCCAGGGCAAGGCTCGGGTCCACGTTGATAACCCAGGGGCTTTGCGGCTGATTGAGCACGATCGGACAGGGCGTTTCCAAGACCAAGACCGCGCTCATGCCGGTCAGGCACAGACCCAGGTCGTAATTGGTGTGGGCGTACGCGGACCCGTCCCACTGGAGCGAGTCCCCGTCGCCGCCCGTCCCGCTCATCCACAGGAACGCGCAGTCGTTGGTGTTGAGCTGGCTCTGGATCGAGACCCATCCTGAGCTCAAGGCGGTGCATGGGGCGAGGGTGGGCACGTGGAAGTAGAACAGCTCGTACCCGGCGTAGAACGACCCGGTCCCCGTGATCGTCGGCGTCACCGTGTAGGAGCACACCTCGGCCCCGGGGAGTCCGGCGTTGTCCTGGTAGAACTTGATCTCGAAGGTCACCCCGGTCGGGTCGCAGGCGTACCAGCCACCGCTGTAGAGCAGGCTCAGCCCCCACCAGTGGATGTCACAGATCTGGCCGCTCACCCCGGAGAAGTTCTCGTACACCTTGTACGCGAACGAGCTGGTGATCGCGCTGGTGAAGGCGCTCCAGACCGCCCCCGGCCCGTCGACGTTCTGCGTGTAGAGCGCGTCCGGCGGGCAGGTGTCACCACCCTGCCGTCCAACGCCCAGCCCGGAGAGGGTATTGGTCGTGGTCGGCGTCGCCACTCGCAGGGGTTCCTTGTGAATGGCGAGAGCGTCCCTGGCTTCTCGGACAGGGATGAGTTTCTGGGTGGAACCCGGCGGGTAGGGGACGGTCGCCACGAACTGCGGAGCCTCCCGCGGTTCCGCCTCGCGGGCCCCGACCGTGATGGTGTAGTCCTCGACCTCACCGTACGTCGTCGTGCCGCACGGCGATACCGTTCCGGTGTAAGTGATACGGATTCGCATCCGCGTGTTGCCCAACGACGCGCCGGACGGCGGCGTGATCGTCGCGGTGTACGGACCGACGCCGGGCGAGCCGCTTACGGTCATCGCCTCGCCGGGATCGTCGAAATCGAAGTCCTGGTTCCAGTCCACCCACATGCCGCACTGGTCGGCGGAATAGGTCGGCGGACCGTTGGTCACGGTGATCGGGTAACCCGTCCCGATGGTCATGCTCGTGGACAGGGCCGTGTAGTCCGCATAGTGGCTGCACGCCGAGGAGTTGTTGATGCTCCCCACGGTCACGTTGGAGATGTACTCATCGCAACCACCCGAAGCCGCGCAATACACCGTGGGACACGGGAAGGCCGGGCAGGTCTCACCCTGGTACCACAGGCCGCCCAGAGCGGTGCATTCCGTCTGGTAGTCGGTCTCCACGCACACCAGGTTCACGCAGCACGCCCCGGTCGGGATGGTACACGGCTCGCAGGTCAATGCGGCCGTGTAGTCCGCCGGGCAGGTCACCACACTCGTGAACTGCGGACTCACAAAGAAGTAGTAGGTGCCGGCCGGCATGCACGCCGTCGTCACACTGTCCTGCACACACGGGTTGGCGAGGGCGTAGGGGTTAAGGTACCCGGTGATGTTGTCGCAACCCGGTGCACCTGGCACGGTTTGCTCGATGAGCCCGAAGACCACGTCAAATTCCGCTTCGGCGGCCATGGTGAAGATCATCGACTGAGTGATGTCGACCTGGTACCAGTCGGTGTCCCGGGTCGAGCCGTCGAACCAGGCCGTCCCGCACATGGTCTGGTCACACGCGAGCGGAGCGAAGGTCGGCGTGGGCATGCCGCATCCGCCGTCGGTATCTTCGCCGCACGGTTCAGGCTCCTGGCTAGCCCCCGGCGGGCAGGACACGATGCACGGGCACTGGCTGCAATTGGAGCCCACTCCGAGGAAGTTGTCCGCGCAATCGCCCGGCAGGGTGATATCGCAGGTGCCGTCGGGATGGCAGCAGGCCCCAGATTGCCCGGGAGCCCTGGTAAAGGTGAACTTCGGCTGGACGTACAGCATCGAGCTGTACGTTCCGCCATTGCAGTCCGTCCGATAGGCATAGACTTCTCCCGGAGACGGCGCTACGCTCGACAGCCCTACGGCGACGTCCCATTGCTCCGGGTCCCCGCCTCCGTGGTAGGTCACGGTAATGGGCGCGACGCTCACCAGATTCAGGGCCACCATTTCGATAGGCACCCCCGCCGTGCCTGTCGTCAGATCGCACGGATCGAAGGGATCCTGCTGCCGGAGAATGAGCGTGTCGGCGGCGTCGAAGGTCCCATAAGGTGACGACCCCAAGGGCACGCCGCGCAGGCACACGCTGCCCTCAAACGGATCGGAACCCGGCCCGAAGAAGCCCGACGGGATCGGCGGGGAGCAGGGATCCAAGTATCCGAAGGTATGGCACATGTTGTGCCCGGTCTCCGCCGGATCGGTCATCCACGCGTCGAGCAGCGCTCCCGGCGTGCAGTCTCCGGTCGGCACCAGCGACAGGTCGTCCCAGTACACGGACGTAGAATTGTTGGCAAACAGGTCCACGGCGTCGATGTCCAGGATGCCGTTGCTGCTGTAGCCGCCCAAGACACCCGCCGACCAGGACTCGGCCGTACCGAGTTCGGTCCCGTCGTAGAACACTTGGTAGAGATCGTTGGTCAGGTCGATGACCACTTTGACCTCGACCCACCCATTGGTGCTCAACGGCGCGCTCGCGGGGGTGACCCCGTCGCGGATGAACGTCTGAGTGTCGGAGTCGGCATGGAGCTGGACCGACCAGTGACTGTCGTTTCCGGCGTATTTGCTCAACAGGATGAAGTAGGAACCGCGATATCCGGTTGGCCCTCCAGACTGGAAATCGCTCGGGACGTACAGCCAGGCTGTATAGGTCCACGACCCAGAGTTGGCGCCGTTGTACTGGTGCACCATGTCGGAGGCAGCGGCGATATCCACGGAGTTCGGCGGACTCCGCGACTGGACACCGGTGACCACCGCGTCCGCCGCCGGGTTATTGTCCCAGGTTTCCCATTGTCCCTGTCCTGCCAGCATGTTGCCGGAAGCGTAGGCATCGAAGTTATCGGACCACAATGCGCCATCCACGATGCCGGGACCGCGGCTCTTGGTGATCTTGTAGCAATCAATGGCGGGATCGGTCCAGTGCACGACCGTGACGCCGTTATGCTGGGCCGTCCGCACGTTTTGCGTCGGGCACTTCGAGCCGGGAGGTCGCGGCGTCCACCCAAGCGCGGTGCAAGCCGCCGCGTCCATGTCCGCACAGGAGGTCCTGGTGTCACAGCAGGCTACCGGCGGGCAGAAGCTGGCGATGAACGTCCCCCAGGTGGAGGCTGCCACCGCGGAGGTGTTGGAAAACTCGTGGGCGATCCAGAAGCAATCGTCCGTGGGGTCCACCACGGTGGCCGAGTAGTCACCCCAGCGATCCGGGTCGCGCGCCACGAAGCTGTCGTACCAGCCCGGCGGGTTGCTGTTCCTGGCGATCACCGGGGCTTGGAAAGTATTGGGGGCGTCCTTGGCCGCCCGCATCACGTAAGACATGTTCGGACAAATGTTTGGAGAAGACTCGGTGTAGCAGATGGCTGCGGCCCCGGCGGCGTTAACGTTGATCGACGGGACGTAAGTCCACACGTCCGAACCGGCTTGACCGTTGATAAAGCCGGACTGAGCAACCGCCGGATTGGCGTTCGGCCATGAGTTGGTCTTAATCTGCTGCCAGACGACCTCGGTCTGCCCGTCATTGTCCGGGTCGGAGGTCAGGCAGCACCACAGATGCCCGCTGCGATACACCGCGTTCTGGACACGGTCCGCCAGCGTGTCGAGGTCGGGGGCCGGCTTGATGCACTGATCCGCCCCCCAATCCCAGGGGGGCCACATGGCCCCTGCGGCCCAAGCGAAGGTGTTGGTCCTGGCTACCGGAGCTCCCGGCTGGCCCGTGACCTTGTACAGGCGATAGACGGCCTGCCCCACGCGATTGATCAGGTAGAACCCGCCGTTGTCGGTGGCCCCGTAGACGTGGGCCGGTTGAATCGAGAAGACCCCGTTGGTCACCGCGGAGTTGTAGGTGATGTCGACGAAGGCATAGAAGCCGGCCAGTAGGCCATTGACCGCACTTTTGCTGAACACCCGGATGTTGGTCCCACGGAACGTGCCCGTGTTGTCGAACTGGTTGGTGGTGACGAACAGGGCGTTGGCATCCGCGCCGATCCCCGGATAGTCCGCCCAGGTGTTGCGCACGCCGATCATCTTGACGCCCGAACCCCTCAGGAAAGTCCAATTGTTCCCGAGGTTGTTGGGGGTGCTGTTGGTCGAGACCGCGATGTGGATGAAGCTGCAATTGGGCGTGGTGCCGTCCAAAGCGACGATGAAGAACCGTCCCGAATGTTGATCGTAGAGCACCTTGGGATCGAACATGATCCCTCCGCACTGCACGGGAAACATGTTGCCCAGCGGCGTCGGACCGGCAACGACCACCCCGTTCTTATTCCAAATCTGCGCCCCGCCGTTGGTGACCTCGACGACCCGCCCGTTGGCACCCGCGTTCGGTCCGACCGCGATGTGCGTGTCCGGCGGGACGACGGTCACGGGGTTGTTGATGATCCCGTTCCAGGAGCTCCGCACGGGCGGGGTGAAGAAATCAGGCGGGATCTCCTCGGGAACCGCCGCTACCGGGTCGGACTGGAGCAAAGCCGGGGGTGCTTCCCCGGCCACGAAATCATCCAGCTCGACCCACGTGGCTTCGCCAACCGGGGCATCCAGAACCTGGGAACCGCCGGACGGTTGCGGCGGCGGATCCATCAGAATCAGCGGGCCGCCGTCCGCGTAGGCCGCCGTCGTGCCGCAGGCCGCCAGCAACCCGATCAGCATCCGTCCGCCGCACGAGAGCGCGGACCACCCAACTTTCTTTCCCACGATCTTCATGGCATGACCTCCATACTGAAATGACCCTGAAACTTGGCCCCACAGCATCGGACCGGGACCCCTTCGGGCCGATGCAACCGATGCCGCCCCTCCAAGGCAATTCACCATGCGACGTGATCGCCTTCCGGCGAACGCGCCCGAAACCCATTGCTTTGCTGTTATCAGCTAAGCTATGAATCTAACAAACCCACTTGGGGCTGTCAAGTGGAAAAACCGTTTGAAGCAAGAATTGAACGCCGGTGGAGGGTTAATCTTGCACCCGCCGGATGTCCGCCCCCACCGCCGCGAGCTTCGCCTCGATCCGCTCGTAGCCCCGATCGATGTGATACACCCGCTGGATGCGGGTCCGGCCCTTGGCGATCAACCCCGCCAGGATCAAGGCGGCGGAGGCCCGCAGGTCCGAGGCCATCACCGGGGCGCCGATCAACCGCTTCACCCCTTCCACGATGACCGTCGGTCCTTCCTTGCGCAGGCGGGCCCCCATGCGGTTCAGCTCAGCCACGTGCATAAACCGGTCGGGGAACACCTTTTCGGTGATCACGCTGTTGCCGTCCGCCAGGCACAACAGAGCCATCATCTGGGCCTGCAGGTCGGTCGGAAAGCCGGGGTACGGCTGGGTGGTGACTTCCGCCGGTTCGAGGCGCCGGGCGGAACTGACCGCGATGCCTTTCTCGTATCGTTCGATGTTGAGGCCGACGTGCCGCAGCCGGTCCACCACCGCAAGGAGATGTTCGAGCCGACCGTTCTCGAGATAGAGTTCACCGTTGGTGATGGCCGCGGCGATCATGAAGGTGCCGGTTTCGATGCGGTCGGGAATGACCGTGTGTTCGACCCCCGAAAGAGACTCGACTCCGTCAATGGTGACGCGCGGGGTCCCGTGTCCGGAAATCTGGGCCCCGCACTTGTTCAAGAACTCCGCCAGATCCACGATCTCCGGTTCGCAGGCGGCCGACTCGATCACCGTGCGTCCCTCGGCGAGCACGGCGGCCATCATCACGTTGGCCGTCCCGGTCACGGTGGACCCGAAAGCCCCGCCGAGAAACAGCTCGGTGCCCTTGAGCCTTTTGGCTTTGAGCAGAATGTCCCCGTTGACCAGGTCGAAATCGGCCCCCAGGCTGCGCATCCCCTCAACGTGCAGATTGATCGGCCGGTCGCCGATGGCGCACCCGCCGGGCAGGGAGACCTGGGCCCGTTTTCGTTTGCCCAGCAGGGGGCCCATGACGCACACGCTGGCCCGCATCTTGGACACCAGCTCATACTCGGCATGGCAGTTCATCTCGTCCTCGACGCGCAGCCGCAGCCCGCCATCCTCCAGCCGTTCGCAGGTGACGCCTAACCGGCTGAGCAACTTGATCATTTGCTGCACGTCGTCCAGGTCGGGCACGTGGCGCAGGACGGTCTCGCCCTCGCAGAGAATGGTCGCCGCCAGGATCGGTAGTGCCGTGTTCTTGGCACCACTGATCTTCACCGTCCCCTTCAGTCGCGCTCCGCCGGTTATCACGAAATGATCCATGGTTCCGAACCTCGCTTACCACTCGCTTGACTCGTTTTCCTTTTCAGCCCTGCACCAGCCCCCGCAGGGGGCGACATTCGGTAGCCACGGGCGCTGGTGTAGCGTGCCACGCAGACCGCCACTTATCCGAACCGCGACCGTAAGGGAGCGGCGCCACCTGACCCCGTGAGCACCCGCTCCCTTACGGTCGCGGTTCTGCTCGCTTAGGCGGCGCCAACTCTGACACACTACACTAGCCCCTGGAGACCTTGCCTCATCCTATGCCTCCGGCTCGCGGAGCCGGAACTCCATCACCCGGTCGTGCGGATCACGGGGGTCGCGCCAGGTCCCCGCGTACTCGAACCGTCCGGACCGGCTGAAAACATCGATGACCGCCGGCCCCTTACCATACCCGATTTCAACCACCACGGCCCCCCCCGAACGCAAAATCGCGGGGGCGGATTCGGCGAACGTGCGGTAGAACGCCAATCCGTCTTCGCCCGCGCTCAGGGCCACGACCGGCTCGTGCTCCCGGACGTTCCTCGGCAACAGTCTCATTTCGGTGTCCGCCACATACGGTGGATTCGACACCATGAAGTCGAACCCGCCCTCAGGCACCCGGTCCGCCCGCAGGGCAAGGCGGTCCGCCTCCACCAAAGTGATGCGCTCCGCGACGCCGTGTTTCGCGGCGTTCCGGCCGGCTACCGCCAGCGCCGCCGGGGAGATGTCCGTCGCGACCGCCTGGGCCGACGGAAGGTGCTTGAGGAGCGTAAGCGCGATGCACCCGCTGCCGGTGCCGACGTCCAGAAACCGCGGGCGTTCCCAACCGCGTTCCGCGCACAGGTGCAACGCCCGCACGACCAGGGCCTCCGTCTCCGGCCGGGGAATGAGCACCGCCGCATTCACCTCGAAACTCAGTGAGAAAAACTCCTTGTGCCCGACGAGGTACGCGACGGGAGTGTGCTCGCCGGCCGCCCGCACCAGGTCGCGGAAGGCGGCTCGCTGCTCCGGCGCCGGAACGTTCTCGAAGCGAGTGTACAACTCGATTTTCTTACAGCCCAACACGTGGGACAGCAGGACTTCCGTCGCCAGCCGGGCCTCGTCCACGCCCCGCTGGCCCAGGTACTGCTGCGTCCATCGCAGCAACCGCGCGATCGTCCACGCGGTCTGGTCCGTGGTGATCGGGTCCGCCATGCTCGGCGAATATACCCCTTCAGCCGCCAGCGCGAAAGGCGGAGCGGACGAATGGGTGTGGCCAGGAATTGTGGCAGCCTCGAGGTATGGGCTTGGCGAGGGGGTGGCATGGGTCCGGCAAAGGCGAGCCTTGGGCGAGCCTTTTGGCGGACCCGTGCACCACGGGCGGTT